>QBUN01000336.1 GCA_013180565.1 Candidatus Methanophaga sp. GoMg3.2
TTGAAGCCTGCTCCTGCAAGCAGGCTTCGAGGGGCCAAACCCTCATCTCTCGTGCAGCTTCGTGGCACAAAATCATCTGCATACCTCACAAAATTCACCTTGTGATGATTACAACGCCTCTTATCGATTTTTCCACGCTTATTGATGTGATACCTGGATGCGATAGCTTTTTCCATCCCATCTAGAGTCATATTCGCCAATACCGGAGATATGATTGCACCTTGTGGAGTTCCTGACTTGGTATGATTCAGATGACGATTGTATACGTATCCTGCCTTAAGGAACTGCTTTAAGATTGTTTTATCCATCGGAATGTTGTCCAAAAGCCATTCATGGCTGATATTGTCGAAACAACCTTTAATATCACCTTCCAAAATCCAGTGTGCAGAAGTTTTCTTGCTCAAGCAGATAAAGGCGTATTGACACGCATCTTGCGTGCTTCTGTACTTCATGAAGCCAAATGAGCAGGTATCTGCTGTTGCCTCTGCAACCGGGCTTAACGCAAGGGCGTACAGCGCTTGCATCGCCCTATCGTACATGGTTGGAATACTCAAGGGTCGCTTCTTCAGTGAGCCAGGTTTCGGGCTATAGACTCTTCTCAACGGCTTTGCTTTATACTTCTTATCAGATATTCTATGAGCAGCGTTCATTTTGGATTTCGGTGTTGTCCACTTCTCGCCATCAACTCCCGCTGTTCTCTTTCCCCTGTTCTGAGTCACCCTCTTCACTGCTAACAACTTCGCGTAAAACGAGTGGGTTAGCAAATACTGTAGTCTTTTGACCAGATGCCATTTTTGTTCTTTAACTGCTTTTGTAATTCGGGCTTGCAGCCTGTTAACATATTTCTTGACCTTATTCCAGTTGACATCAGCCCACTGGAGTTTTGATTGAGTGCCTGTAAGTCTCTCGCCTTTTAGGGGCGTAATTGAACTACTTACATACACAGGTTTGCCTCCGTTCATACAACGAAACACCATTCGGTAAGTCAGCGCCCTTTCGAGTTAGGGCAAATTTTGAACCCCTATACCTCTCATTACAAGATGTCATTCGCTTTTTACCGATTCCTCTACCCTCTATGCCATCGTTTACCCTTACGGGGTCCCTACCTGGCGACTCCGGGAGCATATAGGGCTTACCAAGTTCTACATCGCAGATAATTATGAACGCCTTAGAAGCCATCTTTGAGCCGAGAACCATCGGTCCATCCCCCATAGCGTCACGACAGCCGTTATGGTCTGGTTCCATACCTTTTGGTCTAAGCGTATCAACCCAATTTCGCTTATCGTAAATTACGACTCTTACAATGGTTCGCATTACACTCTTCCTAGCGTTCTTATCCTAGCAGTTGATCTGAGCTGGGTTCTCGGATTTTCCACGTTGTCCTGCGAGCTTACCACGCAAGCGTTGCCCCCGGCGTGTTCCGCAGTAGGATTACCCCGGATGGATGGGGTAGCCATAAAGGCAATCCGCGATGTAACTTCCATGTCGACAGGACGCAGATTTACACGGATTTGATTTTTTTTCTGTGTTAATCAGAGTTAATCTGTGTCAATAATCGATTTCACAATCGTGAAAAAGAGATAAAAGAGATCAAGAACAATGTCATCTGTAAAAGACCGAATGGCTGAAATCATCCAGGAGCACCCGGAGGTCGCAACCTATGAGGAGATCATGCGCGAGCTTGCTTTCGAGCGTATGGTTGAGCGTGGGCTGGCGGACTCCCGTACCGGAAGGGTTATTTCCAACGAAGAGATGGCTCGGCAGATTGAGAAATAATAGAGTAATAAAAAGCAATGTTAGAATTCTACAGTGGATTTTACGTTTTAGGTTTTTAGAAGAGAATAACATGAAGAAGAGCGTATTAAAAGACCACTATTTGTCTGATGAATTGGGAACTGCTGCGAAACTCATCCAACTTGGATTTGGTGAATTTTAAAATTTAGACTGGGGAAATGACTTTTATTATCTCCCCTTCCAGTTACTATCAAGTGGATTTGAGCGGTTAATGAAGTGTCATATCTGTCTTGGGTATCATGAAATACATAATACGTATCCTGATAGCAAATATTTAAAAACTTGTGGAGGAAGGAGCGGGCATGACCTTCTAAAATTAAAACAGACCATTCTATCCACCTATTTTAAAACACACACCATTCCTGTATTACAGGAGGATCTTGACCTACTCAAAAATGATAAAGATTTAGAACGACTCATTCCTCTCTTGTCAGAATTTGGGAAATATGCAAGATACTATAATCTTGACATTGTGACATCAGCCCAAAAACCAAGTATTAATGTCAAAATGCTTTGGGAAGAGTATGAGAACGATATTGTGACATCAAATCCAACGCTTTTGCAGAAGTTAAGCGATCCTAATACAGCGGAAGAAGTTTTGGACTATGCAAAACGACAAATTCTCATCAAATTAGAACAATTTGCCAGGGCGATTTGTCGACAGTTTACAATAGGTCGGTTAGGGAAAAAGGCCCAACAATTCTCCGGCGTTCTTCATCCATTTATCCTCTTGGAGGACACTGAGCTTGGGAAGCGAAACTATCGGAAAGAAACAACACGATACAAAGAAAAAGAGCGCAAAGTACATACACGCACACTTTTTGATGAACTTCAAAGAAAAACGAATAAGCGCTATCGTCATGCCATGGTCAAAAAAGAAGAGTTCGCTGGTGATTGGCCATTTTATCATGATGAAGTAATTATCGAATGCCGGGAAAAACATTGGTGTGTCGTGACAATTGACAATAAGGATTACGCATTAAATGGGAGTGCTCAAGGGCGATATAATCTCTTTTCCTGTGACCCAATAATAGCACCAAGTAAAAGTGCTACGGCGAAGAAAATGTTTGTAGCCCTTCCTGGAGTACTGCTCGTTCAGCTATTATGGAGAACCTCTTTATGGATTCATCAATACCCAAATACACGCACAATATCTGTAAGATCAAAGGATATGATACCGTTTTCTTGCGCAAACGCCTTGGCCCTTGTGGTCAATCCTGATTTGGAGATTACACAATAATGTTCCCTGCGTCCACTGCCGCCCCAGTCAACAAGCTCAGATGTTGCCATCAGATTCTTAAGAACGTTCACACCTGCTTTCTTCTGCTGCCATTTGCACTCAACAAACATAATCTCTCGCGTGTGTTCGTTTAAGGCGATCAAGTCGATCTCCACATCCTTGTGCCACCATCGGCCGATCTTGTCGAATCGAAATGGCAGGTCCTGCCGGATCGTGTATAGAAACTCCTTTGAAACATCCTCAAATGCGAAACTAGTGTATGAATCGAATTGCGACGTGATCATTCGGATTACAGCCGGAACATCTCCTGATTCTATCAAACCCGCATTCGGATAGACGAATTTGAACCAGAATTTGAATAGGTTATCCGCGACGTAATAGCGTGTGTTCCGTATCTTCTCTCGCGTCAGTGTCACGGGCACGCTCTTTCTGATTAATCGCAAGTCGTGCAAGACATCGAGATATCGCGAGACCATGCCCTTATCCATCCCGGTTGTATTGAGAATCTCAGAAAACTTTGTTGCTCCCGATGAGATTGCGTTGAGGATCGAGAAGTAATTGCGTGGCTCTCTCAGCTCTTCACGCAGTAAAAACTCCGGCTCATTATATAGTACCGAGCCCTTATTGAGCAACGTCCGCTCGATATTCTCCATAACCGTATAATGATCGTCAAACAAAGTAAGATGAAAAGGAATCCCGCCAAGTACTGCATAAGCTGCCATAGCATCTTTAATATCGTATCGCGAGAAAAATTTGTACGAGTCATTGAATCCCAGCGGTTCTACAAGCCACTGCCCTGTTCTCCTACCATAGAGCGGGCTCTTGTAGCCAAACAGCCCTTCCATCATCGCAATACTCGAGCCACACAGGATGAGGTAGATTTCCGTCTTCGATATGATTTCATCGTATATTTTCTGGAACATTGATTCGATGTCCCGTGTTGGATCGTACAGATACGGGAATTCGTCGATCGTGATTAATATCTGCCTGTGGTACCGTTTTGAGAACTCGCTGAATAGTTCGATGTAATCGGAAAACTCAGCCCGTGCGAAGAGACTATCTCCGACAACCTCAGCCATCCTATTCTGAAGTTCTCGGATGTTCTCAACCCATCTCTTACGCCCTGCAAGGAAGTATATGGATGGCACATTCGGATTCTCACGCATAAACTGTATCAGCACTTCGGTTTTTCCGACACGACGCCTACCATAGATAATCAGAAGTTGGGGCGTTCGCTCATCTAGTTTGGTCTTTAGGAATGCAAGTTCGCCTTCCCTGTTAATAAATTGTTTATCCATGATTAGACTAATCATGTTTTAACTATATATACCTATCCCGCTACGGGGCATAGGTGGGAGATGGGGAGATGGGAGAATAATAACATCAATTGTTGCATCGTTTAGAATTTTGTGTTTATTAATCATATCATCTAAGGTCTCTATTGACTCTTCTTTGCTAATTAAAACCTTCCCCCTAGCGTCCTTTAATACGTAAAGACTTCCTCTTACTTTTAAGTCAACAGCTCTCGCTACTTCTCTTGCATCTTCTTCATCAATCAATCATTCCAAATCTTCCTTCAAAGTTTTCATGTTTAGAAGTTTCGCATTCTCGGCATATAAATTAATTATTACGGTTATTTATACATAATTAAGAAATAATATACTAATAAAAAGCAATGTTATGCATCAAAAAGAATGAAAGACAAATCTAAAATCATTGAGTTCCCTAACAGCCTTAGGAAGGCAACCACGCCATAGGACGAAGATGACATCTACGATTTTGAAGGGTGGGAGCTACCTGCTGAGCTTCGTGATAAAGAGGATTTTCCTGCTTTAGTCGAGTACTGGAAGCTAAGGGCAAAGCAACAGCCCGAGGATTTGTATTCACAATACTACTTAGGCGACACTTTTGTTTTGAATGTTCTTGAGGCCCTTGAGAAGGATGGAAGATTTGACATCGAAAACTCAGACAGCGCTTTTTGGGCCGAAGTCTGTGCGGCCCGTAAGGATTGGAGATGACTACGATTAGCCCTGAAAAATTATTTGATACGTGGGAGATTGTCTTTTGTAAAAAGAAAATTTATATACATATTATGTGAAGGTTTAGTGTGCAACATTTACACGCAAGAGCCGAAGATAAAAATGCCAATACCAAAAGAGACGCAGTAAAATGTTTGAACCAAAATTTACAATCTCCAATAGCATAACCAAAGCTCTTCTTGAAATTGAACGTGCAAGAGGATTTTTGGACGCGGCGAAATTAAAAGAGGTATGGATAAAGGATATGCAGAGTGAGGCACTTATCCTTGAGGCACATCACTCCACGCATATCGAGGGCACTCAACTCACGTTTGATCAAGCACAAGGAGTCCTCACGGGTAAACCAGTAAAGGGTATAAGAGCTGATGACCGTCAGGAATTACTGAACTACAAAGCGGCAATGGATTTTGTCTCCGAATATATGGGCAAAAAATCAGAGATTAGCGAGGAGTTAATAAAGGAGATACATAAATTGTTAGTTAAGGACGTTAGGGGTGGAACACTTGAACCAGGCAAATACAGAAGCGTTCAGAATTATGTGGTGAACTCGCTAACCGGAACGATAATTTATACGCCTCCACAGTCCTCAAAAATTCCTCGCCTTATGAAAGAATTTGTTGACTGGTTAAATAAGGACTCGGACATTTCACCGGTGCTTATAGCAGGGATTAGTCAGTATCAATTCGTTGATATTCATCCGTTTTTAGATGGTAACGGTAGAACAGCCAGAGTACTCTGTTCGCTTTATCTTTACCAGAACGGCTACGATTTTAAGAGACTTTTCTCAATATCTGAATATTACGATAAGAATCGCCCTAAGTATTACGAGGCTATTCAATCAGTACGAGAGAACAACCGGCGGGATATGACGGGATGGCTTGAATATTTCACGGATGGTTTGAGAACTCAATTGGTAGAAGTAAAGACAAAGGGTGCAAAGGCAATTAAAATGGACGTTTTACAAGAGAATATAAAGGATTTTTATCTGAATCCACGCCAAAGAAAGGCTTTAGAATTTCTTATAGAGCACAAGCAGATTGATAATTCCATCTATCAAAAAATATGTAATACAACTAAAAGAACAGCCACGAGAGACCTCACCGATCTTGTGAACCTCGGACGTCTTGAGCGGCATGGAGAAAAGAGAGGGACATATTATACTATACGCCGAAACTGATCGAGTGATAAACAAAGATAAGGGACATCAATAAGGGACACAAGAGGGACATTTTAGGGACAAAGTCTGTATTGCACTATAAGTTGTACCGATATAATTCACAGCATTATTATTCGTGAGTTCCCTACGGCAGCCAATCTGGTGTGGGTGTTGGCGAGGGGCTTGGAATTGGCCCTTCACCTATTTGTATATCCTGAAAAACGTTGAATTCACCGATGTAAGTCTCAGAAATTGCAGTATCATTTGTTCTCGCACCTATATACAGCGAACCATTAAAAGAAGAATCGAACTCCATAGTGGTACTGGTATTATCCGCCTTGCTTCGCATCTCGTCCTCTATGTAGGTTGCATCCGTTATCAGCTTGCGTATAGCAGCGTCTAACACACAGTTCTTGGTCTGTATGTCTTGCTTCCACTTGGGTGTGAAGTTAACGGAGAAGCTCTTGGAGAAGTTGAAAGTGGTGGGCCGGTATACGGCATTTGTGCTCTTCACAATGCTAATGCTCCTGTTTTTACTGCATAACATTAAGCTCTCATCTGATTCGTAGATACCACTACCATGCTCTGTGACACTAATGCTAGTTCCTGACACGGCACTTACAGTTGTAGAGGCAGTAGCGCTTACAGGCCCAAGCTCAGTGCAGGATAGTGTTACTACATTCGTAAGTGTATCGGACTTCTGCCCTGTGGCTATATCTTTGCTCACCATCACAAAACCTTCTCCTGTTACACCGCCACACTCAAAGAAGCTATATGCCCTTGACTCCTGGACCTTTACGGTTATGTTTATTATTCCAGATGTTTTCGCTGCGAGAGTTCCAATTACCCATATATTTGTTCCCTGATCCGGAGCAGGCGAAGCGGAAATGAACGTTACGCCCTTCGGATAGTATTCTGTTATTACAACATTGTGTAGATCCGCCTCACTGTTCGTGTAATTTATCGTGTATGTCACGTTCCCACCCGGCGGAACAATACTCGGAGAGCAAGATTTCACTAAAGTTACCCCTGGAAGTGTAATTGCCGGAAGTAGGTTTACCGTTTTTTCATCCGTATGCCCATCGCCATCGTCTGCTATCACTGTGTACATACCTGGCACTGCATCGGTTGTATCAAAAACACACCTGAACGTGCCGTTTTCTACTTTAGCTGTATGTGGTGCTAATTCCACTGGCCCTCTACAGGTTACAACAATTACATATCCTTCCTGCCTGTTCGATGTTCCTGTTACAACAAGTGGCTCTCCAACTGTTACATCTGCAACTGGATCGAGCTTTACATATGCCGTCTCCACTTTTAGTCTAAGTTCCACCATTAGATCGTCAGAACCAGGGGTCGTCACCAAATCCTCAAGTATATCTTCGATCTCCGCTTGTGTCTTTGTGGTTATAACACCCTCCGTTAGACTTGGTATACCATATTTTTTATCTAAAGCTGCTTCTAAATCCGCCTCACCAGTCGTGCCCCATTCACCGTCCATTCCGGCACAGAGCACATAGAGGTCATAGTAACCAGCAGAGGCATCCTCCTGCACCGTCATCTTCTTTGAGTATGTACCATCTGTCAGGGACACACTTGCTTTCCTGGGCGACAGGCCCTTTTGGCCCTTATCTAATAGTGACTTGCCGCCACCACCCTTTGGTGGTACACTCAATATCACCACTTCCATCTGCCCCTGCGCAGTACCAAATACCGTGAAGTCGTCTTCAACTGCAACTGCTGGTACTGAAAGATATGCTGTCAATTCGGGTGTCCGCAATATTGCTACATCCTCGCTTCCGCTTCCAATCATCGTTGCGGACACAAAAGCGAGCATTATTCCAGCCAACACAATGCCAATTATCGCTTCCTGCCATCTACCCTTGCTTTTCATTTTTAATTTCATCTCATAATTATTTGGTTATTTATAAAGAGCTCCACCAGCGTCCCACTTTTGCCGCTTCGCCACCTCAGGAATTCAGACCAGGGAAGAGGCACCGTTACCAATCCTACGCCTTTACCTTCCATCTTTCATATCGCGCCTTTATCTTACCCAGCGGGGTATAACAACAGAAACACCTTTTGCTTTTATTAATGATAAGATTTTCGGGTTTTTCGATATATAAATATGACTTAAAACCAAATCCCCCTCTCTTGAGGCTTCAAATAACCGTTCTTTGTACCCTACCCGATTTTTCATCACGTTACCGTCAATTCTTTCGCAATCCTCTCTGGTAGTACAACAAATCCCATTCGCATCTCCGCCCTCATCCCTTTTATTTATATTTCCATTCTAAACATTCATCTATCTTCACACTCATCATCTGAAACACCCGACATAGTCGCCCCTACTATCCACCTCAAGACTCTGGAAATCCCCAAGTATCTCTTATGCTTAATTAAGCCGTCCGCAAGTTTTTATCATTTCGCTAACAAGTAATTTATATAAAAAGGGATATGTATTACAAAGGGGCCCGTAGCTTAGTACGGTTAGAGCGCCCGGCTCATAACCGGGCGGCCAAGGGTTCAAATCCCTTCGGGCCCACTATAAACCCTTTTCTTTTAGATGGGCATTTACAAAAATGTAAAATTTCTATCTAAAAATCCAGTGATTTATCACCGCGGAGAGCGCCGAGTACGCAGAAAACTATTTCCTAAAAGTATCAAATGCCTTACGTTTAATTTCCGGTTTAGTGCCAAAATTAAGTTCTATCATCATTGCATTCTCATAAACCTTTTCTGGAAAACCATTTTATAACCCAGTTTATTCTAAACTCAATAGAAGATTCTAATAATCTCCTCCGTCTATTAAACCTTATATTTAAAATCCTGATTATCTGCGTTCATCTGCGTCCGATTATAAAAAATTATTCTTTCTGGTGCCTCTGCGTTCTCCGTGTGCTCTGCGGTGAAATTTTAGGATCTGGCAATTTCACTACAAAATTTGACCGTGCCCGTCACGCCTTTTCTGTCATCTCAGCGTTCTCTGTGGCCTCTGCGATAATTAAATGTGGGTTCATCCATCTACGAGTTGGTGTATCAGATTTCGCCCTTCTTCAGACCCGAATAAAGGTGGGTCCCAAAGCGAAACTACTTTGTAACG
>QBUN01000335.1 GCA_013180565.1 Candidatus Methanophaga sp. GoMg3.2
GCCAGCCGTTACACTTACCTGTTCTTTCCAATCATGATAACCCGCAAGAGTGAGTGTTATTGTATAGTCGCCTGGAGAAACCGGAGTGATAGTATTTGGCGTTTTTCCTTTAGTGCCTAAATATGGCTCTACATATATCGTTGCACCCGCGGGCGTAGAAGTGACACTGATAGACCCTATCGCTGGAGTCAAAGTTGCATGTACGTATGCAGTTTCGCCACCCTTTACTTGTACCTCTTTTGTACAATCTAGATATCCCGCAAGAGTGAGTTTTATTGTATAGTCGCCTGGAGGTACCGCTGTATCTGTATGTGGCGTTTTTCCTATATAGCTATCACCTAAATACGACTTCACATATATCGCTGCACCGGACGGTGTAGAAGTGATTGTAGCAGACCCGGAAATGGGAGTCAACGTTGCACTTACCTTTGCCGTTTTGCCAGCCGTTACACTTACCGTTTCTTTCCAATCTTGATAACCCCCAAGAGTGAGTTTTAGTGTGTGGTCGCCGGGTTCTACATTGGGTATCGTGTAGGGTGTTATTCCGCTTATATGTACTCCATCTAATGATATACTTGCACCAGAGGGCATAGAAGTGACACTGATAGACCCCGTTGCTTGACTCAAAGTTGCATGTACGTCTGTAGTACTGCCACCCGTTACCTGTACCTCTTTTGTCCAATCCTGATAGCCCGCAAGAGTGAGTTTTATTGTATACTGGCCTGGAGAAACAGAAGTAATTGTATTTGGCGTTTGTCCTTTAGAGCTCCAGCCCAAATACGTATCCACATATATCTTTGCACCAGATGGAGAAGAAGTGACTTTGATAGACCCTGTCGCTTGACTCAAAGTTGCATGTACGTTTGTAGTGCTGCCACCCTTTACTTGTGCACTTTGTGTCCAATCTTGATAGCCCGCAAGAGTGAGTTTTATTGTATGGGGGCCGGGCATTAATGGTGCCGTGTGTGGTGTCTTTTCACCGATAGGTCTGCCATCTATTGCTATATCTGCACCAGATGGTGTAGAAGCGACAGAGAGAAACCCATCGATTGAGGGTCCTTCAGGTACTGTAGGTTGTGTCGGTGCTGCCAAAATAGAGACCGTTGTTTGGCTCGTAGCATTAACATTCTTTGTCGTGTTTAGTGCAGCAGTTGCATCTCGTATAGTGAATCCGTCCAGCGTAATGTTATTCTGGTCTGTTATGTTGAACACGTGCATGTCTGTTCTATTTGACTGTACGATTGTAACAGCGGAGCCGTTAGCCGAACGTATCAGTATATTTGATCTGTTCACAACTACATTTTCGGTGTATGTGCCATTGTGCACGATGATTGTATCGCCGGGGTTTGACATGTTTATTGCTGCCTGGATTGATTCGCCTTCACGGACCTGATAATCAGCCGCACTGGCTGACGCAACTGCGAACACTAGAATCATCATCATCAATGCCGCAGCTAAAGTGTCTTTCTTCCGTAAAGAAATCCGCGCTGAAGAAACTTTCTTTCTGTTTTCATCTATATCTTCCTTTTTCATTTTTTCACCTCCTAAATAACTTTATAATTCCAGATAGTTTCGTTTTACATATAAATATTATTTATACCAACAATTTGTATACTTCCAGAACTATTGGTCATCCAGCCATAGCTAAAATTTGTGAAACTGCTCAAAAAAGCGATCCTCATCGAAATACATGATTGCATTCTTCCGACACACCGCTATTCTAGCCGCTTTAATGCCCACGTTCTGGTATTTTTAAAAGGCTGTTTCACACACATCGCCATAAAATCGTAAAAACAGTTAAAAATAAAAAAAAGAATTGAGGACGATTGTTACCGCCTCATCTTCTTTAATCTTCTGCTTACACCTGGTATACTAGTGTCCTGTTGCCTTCGGTGCTGAGCCTGAGCTGGTTTTCCTCTATTGCACAGGTCGTTACGTTACCAAGCATTTCCAGGTACTGATATTCCTGCTGCATTACTTCTTCCGGCCCGCAATACATCTTTGTTGTGCCCTGAACCTTACTGATATTGAGCTCGTTGCCATCAACCGTATAGGCCCCAAAGTAGTTGTTACACCCTGCGTTACCGCTGATATTCCCGTCCTCAAAGTAGGCTGTTATTGTCGTATTTTGGATGGGCAATTGCACATCCTCTCCTGCTATGAACGAGGTAAGTGTCCATGTGTTCCCTTCCAGGTCGAATTCCGGCGACTCCGTAGCATTGTACACCAGAGACACGTTGTCATCTGTGCTGAGCGTGAGCTGGTTTTCCTCTATTGTGCAGGTCGTTACGTTACCAAGCATTTCCAGGTACTGGTATTCCTGCTGCATTACTTCTTCCGGCCCGCAATACATCTTTGTTGAGCCCTGAACTTTACTGATATTGATCTCGTTGCCATCAACAGTATAGCCCCCAAAGTAGCCGTTACACCCTGCGTTACCGGTGATATTCCCGTCCTCAAAGTAGGCTGTTATTGTCGTGTTTACGAGTGGCGATTGCACCTCCTCTCCTGTTATGAACGAGGTAAGTGTCCATGTGTTCCCTTCCAGGTCGAATTCCGGCGACTCCGTAGCATTGTACACCAGAGACACGTTGTCATCTGTGCTGAGTGTGAGCTGGTTTTCTTCAATTGCGTAGGTCGTTACGTTACCAAGCATTTCATGGTACTGGTATTCCTGCTGCATTACTTCTTCCGGCCCGCAATACATCTTTGTTGAGCCCTGAACTTTACTGATATTGAGCTCGTTGCCATCAACCGTATAGCCCCCAAAGTAGCCGTTACACCCTGCGTTACCGTTGATGCTTCCGTTCTCAAAGTAGGCTGTTATTGTCGTGTTTACGCGTGGCAATTGCATATCATCTCCTTCCATGAACGAGGTGAGCGTCCATGTATTCCCTTCCAGACTGAAGTTGGATGCCGGCAACTCTGTAGCAGAGCCAACAGACATCACCATAGCCATCAAAAAAGAGGCTATTACTATACCTAAAATCCCTCTCAATACTTTATTTTTTCCCTTCATTTTTTTCCTCCTTTGTATTATATATATATATATGGCCCGTACTTAAGTACCTGGCCTGCACATAGGCACGAGTGCCTATGACTTAAACTATACTTTTGTCATAGCATTATAAAAGCTTTTTGATATTAACTTGACTTTGTCAGATTAACCGCAGAGTTCACAGAGAGCGCAGAGTTATTGTTTTTTTTCATCTTTTCTTCTTTTTCACCTCCTTCTTTTATATCTTTAAGTTCGCACCTTTTACGGCGAACTTAGTTATCTATGTGCGTGCCCCTATTTAAACCTTTCGGTTTTTCGTGATGTTTGAAAATACACTGGTTGATGAGTGTAATATTGGTCAATTGTATCACATATCGCCGAGAGCCTATTAGAACTGCAGTTCACCGCGGAGATTACAAAACGTGCTGAAATGACTGATTATGATATTTACGATGCGCGTGGACAAACTTCGTTCGTGTTTTTTCTTGAAAAACGCTTATCTATTGCTATACCTAGTTCGATATTTGTATAGCGAAAGTACTGAAACCATGTTAATAATATCCTTTTTCTCGCGAAAATCTGTGTAATCGTGTGGTTATAAAAAGGAGCTATACAAATACTCGCAATTCAAAAATATTGCATTTTCCCGACGGGTCTTCGTAAACCTTTTCAAGCTGTTCACAGTATTCAAACTTCTTGAGACACGCCGGTGCGTTCTTTAGTTCTTCTTTTCCTACATACACGTAGCTCGCATCATATTTCCGCAGCACGGCAAGGGTATCGGAGATATTACCCTTGTAAGCTCGTTCTACATCATCATCTCGCTCCCAAAAATCATAACCATGACCATAAGCCCAATTCGTATATCCAAGCACCCGTAGTCTTCCGCCGATCATGGTCACAGGTGTATGAATGGAGCTCCAGGTTAAGAATACCGATCGCTCTGGTGTGTTCTCTCGTATCCACAGTCCCGTCTCATATTCGCCTACGGAAGCGCAAGAAGAGCAGGTAGATAAATTCCAGGTCACAACTAATGCGGAAGTGAAAATAGAGAATACGAGCAAGAGCGTAATTGTGGCGGTGACTAATAGCTTACGAAGTCTTGTACTTTTACGGCTAAACGTAATATCGGCGAGGAAACAGCCTCCTGCTAGTGATATTGGGATCCAGGCATAGTGAAAGAACTTATACATGTCCCAAACATTTGGTGTAAACGAGCACAAATTAGGGATTGCTAGCATCATGAACATCCAGGAATAGACAAAGAAACCGTGAGGCTGCACGGATTTCTTGTACATACTGCCGATAGCGAGTAAAAAAGGCAACCCCAAATTTGCGAGATAAAACCAAAACGGTCCGTCTTTAACGAAATAGAAAGCCCAGGGCGGTTTCAAATCAATGAAACCGCTGCCATGACCGATCCCAGCAAACATTTGAATTACGTAGGGTGCGATAAGCGGCAGGAAGAATAGGATGAAATAGAGTTCATAATTGCGGTTGTTCTGTAAACGAGTGCCCAAAATCTTCTTTAAGTAAATCAGAGCGAAGAGAAGGAATACAGAAAGGCTTGCGACCATGTGAAAAGGGAACAACAGACCTGCTAACAAGCCGGCCAATGCTAGTTCTCGTTTACCGTCGCGCGTGCCTGTGCCCAAACATGATCGTGAACCGCGATATAAGAAATACGCCGAAGTAGTAAGCGTTGGCAGTCCCAGAAGCTGAGGGCGCTGCTGTAACAGATTATCAAAAATAGGTGGTAGTGTGAAGAACGTGCCATATTCATATGCATAATTTGTACTGTGTTCTAACTGCCCCGCGAATAGAGCGTAGAAGAAGAGCAAATAAGAAAAACCGCCACCTAACGTTCCGAGCAATACAGTATAAACGCCTGCTCGTTCATTCTTCAGATACGATGCGAAAACGTAGAGCGAGAGTGCGAATAGGAAAACAAAAAATGCGTTTGTAAATACGACTAAGCGTGGTAAGAACGCGCCAAACGCTTTTTCTAATATCGCAGTGTGAAAATCAACGAAGTAATGATACGTCATGTCAACGCCCGCGTAATAAGGCATCTGAGGTGGAAAGTTGCCGTTATTTATGCTTTCGATTATGCCATAGTGCATTGGCGTGTCTTGCCAGTTAGAACCGGTCAAAATGATGCGGCTATTATGCCAGACCCATACGGTTTTGCTGAGCACGAAATACGCGAAGAGCGCAATTCCTGTACTTAACAACACGCCCTTTTGTGAGTAGTGCAAATGTAAAACACGCCTTTTGTGTTCCGGTTTAGTATTACGTAAGAGAAAGAGCAGCAGAAATGCAAATAAAATGGCAAATGCAATTAGAATCGTATGCTGCGAATAGCCAATAGCAAGAGAGAGGAAGTAAATAAGGTGTGTGGAAATCATCACGCTTAGAAGTAGGTACAACAACAATTTCTCTTGCATGTTCAGGGCTTTGAAGTAATACTCGACTATTATGTAGCCAGGGACGAAAAGAGTAAATATGAGTGCGGAAACGAGTGCTGCATAGGGCGAGAAGAAAGAGGCTATTAGCAACAGAAAAACAGGAAGAGCTATTTGTGCTATCTGCTTTAACTTTGAACTTATCATCTTGTATTGAGTATTCTTTTAAGAAGTTTGCAAAGCAAAAACGTTTATCTTGACACTGCCAAAAAAGCACATTTTTTAGGGCTATTATTCCACCGGCAGCGCATATTTAGCTGCTATTTCTATGAACGCCTCACCCAAATACCGTATCTTGTTCCAGCCCATGCCATACGTATTGAGCTTCCAAACCCTTGTAGAACCTGCGAATTCGCCTACAATCCCTCTTCGTTTCAATTCATCGCTGAGGAAGAACCCTCTTCGCTTATGCGTCTTCGCAATCTTGTCAAAGCTATCTCGTGTATCCACCTTCGATAGCGTATGCTTACGCGGATACTCACTTGTAACTTTGTTCCCTTCTATACGCAGGAATTGCTGGATGAAATAATTTGACTTCTTCAGTTCCTCGTCCCAGCACTTTACACGTTCCTTTACCTTCGGGAAAGAAGCCATCATAGAGATCACAGTCCCGCCCATCAAAGTGCACCCAAGCATCTCCGGCTCTTTGTTCTCGAACCGCCTGCCGGTAACATCTCCAACCATCTGACTGCTTCTGAACACTTTTGGCGCCCATTCGTCAGTAGTAGCGAGAATACCCGATGGTGCGACCGCAGCCATTCCTTTATGGCCTGAACCCACAATAAAATCAGCACCTATCTTCTTACCGTTCACTGGCACCATCCCCACGGAATAAGCGCCATTGTAAAGAAAAGGGATACCATATTCTTTCGCTATCTTACCAACGCCATATACATCATGCTCGTTCCCGAAAGTGTAATCAAAATGCTCGATAATGATAAGCTTGGGCAGTTTTCCCGTAGTTTCCTTCACACGCTCTATTTTATCCGCAACGGCATCACCGGTAATTATATCCTTTTCCGTTGTCGGGACTTCGTTAACTATGCCGCCTGCAATTTCCACTGCTAAGAATTCGGTATAATGCGCTAAATCAGAAACTAACACGAGGTCGCCCTTGTCAAGCAGGGCGGAAGCAACCGCCTGGAAACCGCGTCTCGCTCCTGGCACAACCCGTACTTCGTCCATGCCCACGAAGTCCGCTAACTCAGCATGGAATTCCGCTACCGGCGGTTTTCTTATCTTATCTAGCCTGCCATTAGGGCATTTATCACAGACCGAATAGCCATCGCCATATGCAATGAGTGCTTTTCGCGCTTCGGCCGTCAATCGCCCGCCCGATTGGATAGGGTTTATGTTTATGTACTCTTCCTCTCTCGTCCTCAGTTCAATTTTGTCCTCAACGTACTTGATTGGGTTGCCCTTGCCCTCTTTTAATTCTCTTATGATCGCGTCTACACGATCGATACCTGCTGTGAGCTGCTCCGCTTCACTTTCGTCAAGTCCGGTGGGTAACGCCTCTCGGAATATCTCTCGGATGTCTTCAAGTGCAAATTCCGCTTCGTATATCTTCCTTACCCGTATGTTCATTTTTATATCCCCTCTTTATGAAAGAAAGGTTTGTTATATACTTCCTGTCAGAACGTTAAAATCATTCATTGTGACTATACTAAAAAACCTTTTCTTAATAAAATATGTGAATGGAAATAAAGATGACGGAAGAGTATATTCAGGTGATAACAGCCATAGCGAAAAGAGAGGACGCAGAAGAAATAGCCAACGCAATGGTAGAAAAAAGACTGGCTGCCTGTGTTCAGATAGTAGGACCGATAGTAAGCACTTACTGGTGGAAAGGCACTATTGAGAGAGCAGAAGAATGGTTATGCATAATCAAGAGCAAAAAAGACCTCTATGAAGAGCTTGAAAAATCTATTAAAGAGATACATCCATATGAAACACCAGAAATATTTGCTCTATCTGTCGTTGCAGGGAGTAAAGAGTATCTGAAATGGATTAGTAGAGAAGTTAAAAGTATATAACATTAATTAGTTTTATGCAAATATAGGGGGGTATTATTATGCCATATGTACCTTTTCATGAAAAGTTCCTGGAAATAGCAAAAGAAGAAACTCGAGCTCTAATCGCAATTGCGGATCCCGAATTACCTGCGGGAAACTATGGCCTGATTGAAGCCTATTGTGACGAGGTGGGTTGTGATTGCCGGAGAGTATTTTTCAATGTATATTCCGAAGAAAGAAACGAAGTTGTAGCGGTAATTGCATATGGGTGGGAAAAGCCCAAATTTTACGCTGATTGGCTTGGTCGTAATGACCCACAGGACATAGCGGATTTACAAGGTCCTGCATTAAATCTGGCTAGTCATCAATCCGAACTTGCACCCATTTTATTGGATAAAATTAAGTACGTTCTGAATGATCGGAATTACGTTGAAAGAATAAAGAGGCATTACCGGATGTTCAAGGATTTGATCGAAGAAGAAAATAAGAGTGGTGCATCAATGAGATCAGACAAGAGGGTCAAAATAGGGCGGAATGACCCTTGTCCCTGTGGCAGCGGTAAGAAGTATAAGCGATGCTGTATGAATAAGAAAGCGTAATTTTATGATAGGCTGATTTGATCTGCATTTGCTACCGTAAAATCGTCGGTATTCGTCCGTATTTTAGAAAGCGGAGTTATCAAGTTATGGTTGTTTTTTTCAATCACAACCAATGCAAGTTGTCTTTATATAACAATATCTATATGACGAAACATGAACGCTTAAACGTTCAATGTGGAAAGAGCTAAAAAGCATCGAAGAGAACGGTTATGAGATTGTGGGTCCTCCTGTAGCAGTATGCCATAACGACTCACATAGGGCACTAGAAGAAGAGCAGGTCAGTGAATGTCAGTTTCCGGTGAGGAAAAGAAGACAAGAGTGATGTAAAAAAGGTTCAGAAAGAATTGATGGAAGTGGCATGATGTCATCGCATAGCGAACAAGGAGAAGAGAAAAGTAGGGGTTTTAGCTTAGATGACGAATTGAAATCTCTTGATGTCGAGAACTTATACAAGTTAGTGCGAGATCTAATAAGAAAAAAACCGGAAGTCCATAGATTGGTTTTGGAATGGTTTAAAGAGAAGGCAGAGGCTTCAAGAGTTGTAGAAGAAGTAGTGACTCTAAATGACGAGTTATTGATGGAATACTGGGAAAAAGCCGAATATATAATCTCAGAATTCAATGAATATGGCGGCGGACCGGAAGATGAAGAGGAGGACGCTTATCACTGGCTGAATGAAATTTCCGAATTGATTGAAGCAGGTAATATATCCTCGGATGCAAAACTCGAATTTTTTGATTGCGCCTTTGTGGAGTATGATATGGAGAATTCCGGTTTTGAGGATGCTTTGATGGATATTTTTTTCGCGATGTGCGAGACGAAAGAAGAATGGGAATATTTAGTAGCAAAACTGGCAAAACGTCCTTCTGATTGGCGGAAAAAGTTGATTATGCGTATCCAGAAGAACTATCTTTGTAATGAAACAGCATATTTAGAAATGCGTATGGAAAATCTCCATTACGGTATGGATTACTGGGATTTGGTGGAGTTCTACGTTAATAAGGGCGATTTGCAAAAGGGTTTGGAAACCGCAGAACAAGGGATATTAAAAGGTGAAGGTAGGCTTACAGAACTGTTTCAATTCTTGTTCGAGCATTTTGCTGAAGAACGGGACACCGCCAATATAGAACGAATTGTCCGGATTGCATTGACCCGGGAGAGCGAAGAGAAGGTCATGCTGGACAGACTATTTGAGTTTTATAAAACTCAAGGTAATTACGAAAAGGCAAAAGAGGCTCAGCTAAAAGCATAT
>QBUN01000334.1:0-2068 GCA_013180565.1 Candidatus Methanophaga sp. GoMg3.2
GATCTTGAGCGATGGGGGATAGAGTCAGTTGTAAGAGATTTTGAGAAAGTATTTGAAAGGGGGGTGAAACTGTACGTAAAGAGAGAAGAAAGTCACCGAGTATGAGGTGGTCTTTTAACCTCTGTCCCATCATCATGATACGGGAAGCGATGTTACTTAAGAAAAAAAGCGGTAATTATTATATATATGGCATAAAATAATTTAAAACAAAAAGGAGGTTATGAAATGGAAAAAGCAAAAGAAGAAAAAGCAAAAGCAAAAGCAAAAGCAAAAGAAGAAGAAATAAAAGAACCAGAAAAAAAAATAGAAGAACTCGGAAATAAGGCAGTGAAGTCGAGGGAGCATATTTGCTACATGGACTGCATCGATGCTTATGGGATTGATCAAGCCCATAAAGAAGAGTGCTTTGAGAAGTGCTACGGCAAGTTCATCAAACAAAAAAAGAAAGGGAAATAGAAATCAGTTGAATACTAACGTATTCCCTTGATGGTCCCGGCGCGGGACAAAAAATTTCTGACGATCTATAGTCCACGCAAATCCCACCAGATTTTTAAATGCTGGATTTATATGGGTCATGATATTTTTTCATAATTGATGTAAATCAATTGCAAGTTCCGCAATGTTCCCTGCATAGTCCCCTATCCGGCTGATACTGTCGGTTATAATACCTATCGGTAGCGCGTTTGATGTGTCCGTCTTCAATTGGTTGATCTCAGATATACTCTTCCTTATCTTCGCATTCTCTCGCAATACACTACCCGCAAGCGCAACATCCGCTCTTCGAAGTGAAATGATGCATTTTTCAACACTATCCAGCGAATTCCGCCCAACACAGGCGATCTTATCTGTTATATCCCTGGGTAAATCATCATCAGAGTCAATAGAAGCGAACGTATTTGCAATCTTTACCGCATGGTCACCGATTCTTTCTAGATTGTCAGCGGCGAGACGATAATGGAAAGCTTCAACGAGATTTAGCGGATCTTCTTTCGAGACCCATCCTGCTTTTAATCTCATGATGAATTGCTTCGAGATTAGTAAGAAAACCCTATCCACCTCCTCCTCTCTTGAGACAATCTCACTCAGCATTTCCTTCCTCCCTCTAGCATTAAAAACCTCTATCAGGTCTTTAAGCATTCCATATACTAGTGCATACATCCGTTTAAGTCCCTTATCAATCGTAAATTCACCAGGATCCAGGATGTCGTAGATTACAATCTTATCCTTTGTCTCTTCTACTATTTCACTACCAATGAGATCTTTGCAGATCCCCTGTATCTCTTTTCTTATTTCCTGTGGTATTGTGCGTGCATGGAGTTCTATGAATTGGTGCCCCATCACATAAGCACCTATAATATCCCTCCTGAGCCCGTTCTCCTCACCATCGATTTTTAATGTTTTGTGACTGATTACAGGTTTAGTAGTAGACGGTGTGAGCAGCAATGTCCCCTCACCCCGATAAGAGAGTGATACCAGTGAGCCAGGCTGCAGCCCGACATCAACCGCCCATTTCTTCGGCAACGTAATCATATAGGTAGATTTTCCAGTTATCTGAACCTTTCTCGCTTCTTCCATCTCTCTTTATCACTCCAACTTCCTTCTCTTCCCTGTAACCATATATATGATACGAGAAGCGATATTGCATGCATGGTCACCGATTCGCTCTAAATGCAACGCTACGAAGTTCAGATGGCTCGCATTTGCAATAAATCGTGGCTTTTCTATCGTAAGCGTTAGCAATTCCCGTCTGACCTGGTCAAATAGCGCATCTATCTCATCGTCTCGTTCCGAGAAATCTTCCAGCATTTTTATCTCGCCGGTCGAAAACGCTTCAAGACAGTCAGATAGCATGCCTTGCGAAATCTCTGACATCCGCGGTATATCTATCAGCGGTTTCACATACGGTTCATCCGCTATCCGCACCACAATCTCGGCAATGTCACCCGCTAAGTCGCTTATCCTGTCAAAATCTGTTATTATCTTCATGCACGTTCCAATTGTCCTGAGGTCCACCGCCATCGGCTGTTGTAACGCTATCAGCTTCATACATCTCTTCTCAATGTCAAAT
>QBUN01000334.1:2397-9275 GCA_013180565.1 Candidatus Methanophaga sp. GoMg3.2
TAACAATAGTGTAATCCTTTTTCAATGCCCTTAACAAATCTTCTACCTTCGAAGTTGATATAGGGTCCAAAGCCGAGCATGGCTCGTCAAAGAGGATGATTTCTGGATTCACCGCCAGCGCACGTGCAATACATAACCTCTGTTGCTGACCGCCGGAGAACTTCAATGCGTTTTCATCCAACCGATCGTGCACTTCGTCCCACAATGCCGCTTTCTTCAGACTCTCTTCTACTATCATATCCAGCTTCTTGTTCCGCGTCCCATGAACCCTCGGGCCGTAGGCGACATTATCATATATGCTCATAGGGAAGGGATTTGGCTGCTGAAATACCATCCCTACTTTCTTCCTCAACTGAATCACATCCACTCCCCCATTGTATATCTCTACTCCATCTATAAAAACTTTCCCTTTCGTCATTACGTCATTGACTTCATTCATTCTGTTCAGAGCCCGGAGAAAAGTCGTCTTTCCACACCCGGAAGGACCTATCAACGCAGTTATTTTATTCGATTCTATCTCTAGATTCACCTCTTTTAACGCATGCACTGTCCCTTTCTCGTAATAGACATTCAAACCACAAACTTCTATTTTGCTCATTTTTTTCCTTAGCCCCTACCCATACGCCGAATGTATCTATTCCTAAGTAACAAAGCGAATATGCTTATCACAAAAAACATCGTGATGAGCACGAGGGAAGCGCCAAAAGTGCGAGAATAAGCCGCAGATGTATGACCCTGCGTTGCCATCATATAGATATAGACCGGTAATGAAGCAACAGGGTCAAATATGGACTTAGGCAAAAAGGACTCCAGACCGGAACCTGCGGTTAAAAGAACAACGGCAGTCTCGCCTATCGCTTTTCCCATGCCTAGCAATATCCCGGTTATTATACCTGGATAGGCACTTTTCAAAACTACGCTACGAATGGTTCGCCACTTAGAAACTCCTAATGCAAGAGAAGCCTCACGATAAGAGGCGGGAACTGTTTTTATCGCTTCTTCAGAGGCACGAACGGTCCAGGGTAGAATCATAAATCCAAGCGCTAAACCGCCAGATAGCATGCAAATACCTAAATCAAGATAATAGACAAGAAATATAAGTCCGAACAACCCTATCACAATTGATGGTATCCCGGCTAAGCATTCCACAAAGAACCGGACCGTTCTTGTTATTACACTATCTGATGCATATTCCGCAAGATATATTGCGGATGCAACACCCATGGGAACGGCAAAAATCAGACAGACCGCAACCAAGCATATTGACCCGATAATCTGCGGGAATATCCCGCCATATTCAAACCGATAAGGGGATTCGAGCAAGAAATTAAGACTTATTACCCCTATCCCATTAACAAATACGTAACCAACCACGATTAACAATACAGCCACAGATAAAAGAGCAGCAGCACACAAACCAACCTTTACTATCTCGTCCTTTAGTTTCATCATTTGATTAGCTCCTTTTTCTCGTGGTTTTTATCATTTCATCGCATCGCTCCTTTTCTTACCACGGCGGTGGTAATCAGATTGAGAATCGCAACGACAATAAACAATACCACTCCGAGGGCAAATAGTGCCTGCTGATGCAATGAACCCCAAACAGCATAAGGGATTTCGATAACGATCGTGGATGTAAGCACACGGACAGGATCTAAAATAGAGGAAGGAATAAATGGTATCTCCGGATTACCGATGACCATTAAAACCGCCATTGTTTCTCCTATTGCGTTTCCCATACCCAAAACCATAGCTGCTAATATCCCGGAGCGAGCATTAGGTAATATCACTTTCTTTATAGTCTGTAACTGTGTAGCGCCGAGAGCAAGTGAACCTTCTTTATATTCTTTTGGAACCGCACGAATAGAATCTTCAGATATGCTGATGACATGCGGTAATGTCATTATTGCAAGGATTATCCAACCCGCTAATATGCATTCCCCGTATCCACCAAAAGAGTCTCTTATATACGACACAATCACAATCAAGCCAAAAAACCCAAGCACAATCGAAGGAATCCCGACTAACATCTCCACACAAGGTTTGATAATGTTTCTCAGCCATGCAGGAGAAAATTCAGCCAAATAAATCGCCGCTGGTATGCCTATGACAGCCGCTAATACCAATGCGCCTATTCCCACAATGAATGTGCATACTACTAGCGGAAAAATACCATATTGATTATGCGAAGGACGCCAGATCATCCCAAAGAAGAAATCCCAGCCTAGTGCCAACGCCGGTATGCCCTCCTTAAACATAAATGCGATGATAAAAAATACGATAAGGGTGGACGAGAGCGCGGCAATAAACAATAGCTTCTCTACTATCTTTTCCGCAGTTCCAGAATCCATCCTTTTGAACCTACAGGTGCGCACACGCTCTAAAAGATTCATTCCGCTGCTCGATCTCTCCTTTTCTCCAATACCAGCTCCTGTCCACCACTTGAATACATCCGGTATATCTTGATTGTTCCCTTTTCCTCTTCGTCTATTTCGATTAAGTTGAACGATTGAGGGGTATTCCATTTTACTCGGCTCGTACATGTAGTTCCCGCATTCGCTATTATCATTCCATTCAAGTTCCATATCCACGGCACGTGTTTATGGCCGCAAAGCACTAGGTCCACACCACATCTAACAAGCAGTTCGAGCACGTCTCCCGCATCCATAGGTATTTGTCTTTCTCGCCCTGTCTTAGGGATCGAAATTAAGTGGTGGTGAAGAGCCACCACCTTAAAATCGTTGGTATTTAGGTTCTCCTCAATCCACCCATATCTCTCTCTGCCCACATGTCCAACATCTAAATCAGGCTGTGTAGAATCTATGCCGACAATTGTTATCCCTCTTCCTTTCTCTATTATTGACCTGTGTCCGAAAATCTCCTCGAAACCGAGATAGCCAACGTTCCTCGCATCATGATTCCCTGGTATCACCACTTTTTTATCACATTCTATCTTCTCGA
Organism: Candidatus Methanophaga sp. GoMg3.2; assembly: GCA_013180565.1. Next base: position 5,359 of record QBUN01000334.1, read on the forward strand.
TATAGCTTTTTGCACGTTTAAACTCGGATTGGTGACCGTTTTCTGTCAAATCACCAGTAACAACCACGATTTCGGGTTCTATTTCGTTTATCGCTTTTATTACTCGTTCCAATAATTCAGGTAGGAAATGCTGTTCCGCCACATGGATGTCCGAGATGTGCACTATCCTCATTTTTTCCTCTTCACTACTCCTTCCTTAGCAGTGCCTGAGCTATCGCTAACAAACCGGCAATAGCGAATAGCGCTTCAAAGCCTGGTGGTGTTGGTGTTGGCGTTGATGCTGCTTCTGCGGGTGCCGTTGTATGCGCCACTTTCGGTGTTGGCTTTGGTGCTTGTGTCACAACCAATTTTATGTAACCCATCTCTTCCACCATCTTCTGCCCTTCTTCGCTCAACACGAAATCTATGAATGCCTTTTCAAGTTCGCTTGGCGCCCCTTTCGTTATGATATACAAACTCCGCGAAATTGGATAAGCACCAGAAAGCACGTTCTCTTCTGTCGCTTCCACACCGTCTATTTTGATCGCTTTGAGTGATTTGTCTACGTATCCAAGTGAAAGATAGCCAATACTCTTCTCATCTCTGCTGACGGTTGCTCTTATATCGCCATTCGATGGTTTGACCGATGCTCTTCCCGCTATTTCGCGATCAAAAGGCTTCATCACCGCCTTTTCGAAGCAATCCCTCGTTCCGGAGCCACCTTCTCGCGTTATTACACGAATCTCGCCATCAGCGCCGCCGACATCCTTCCAGTTAGTTATCTCGCCACTGAATATCTTCGATGCCTCTTCCAGCGTCAGGTCGCTTACACCGTTATTCGTATGAACAACGATAGCCACGCTATCCTTTCCTACTACCACCGGCTTAAGGTCCGGATACGTCTCCATCTCTTTCGATTTTACGTCCCTTGACGCTGCACCTATATCTATTGCACCTTCGCCTACCGCCTTTACGCCGTGACCGGAACCGCCACCAGAGACGGATATTCTTAGCCCGGGGTTCTCTACCATAAGAACTCGTGCGCATTCTTGATTTATCGGAAGCACTGTTGTAGAGCCTGCGATTGTCAGTTCGCCGGAAAGCTCTGCTGCTTGCACGGGCATTGGAACTGCCACTGTACCAACTGTCGCGATCATCGCAACTACTATAGCCGCCATCACGGCCGTCTTTATTTTTTCCATTTTTTTCTTATTTTACCTCTGGAATATATATACTATCTACGAATTATATAAAAAACTATCAGTACTATATATAGATAACTTTTATATACTACGACACCAAATTATACAGCTTAAACTGAATATATTGTCGGTACAAGCATCCGTCAGTAGCATCAACAAAGAGCTACTTCAGCTCACAAACACAACTGAACCACCCAAAACGCCATTCCGCCTACTAACGCCGCTATTGGAATGGTTATTACCCAGGCGGTGATCATTTTTCCCACTTCTGACCATCTTATTCTGCGAAGGCTTTGGAAGAATGTCCCTCCTATCACTGCGGAAGCTAATACGTGCGTGGTGCTTACCGGCATACCCGCTATACTCACACCTACTATTGCGAGACCCGCACCCGTTTCGGCGGAGAACCCATGTTTCGGCTCTAACTTCGCTAATCGCCACCCCACCGTCTTTATCACGCGCCAGCCCAGTAGAAATGTGCCCAATGCCATCGCAGACCCGCACATTAACATCACCCACCAGGGTACGTAAAAATAGGCGATAAAGCCACCAATCCACAAAGCTGCTGTTATTACGCCCATTGCATTTTGCGTATCGTTCATACCGTGGCTGAACGCCATAAAGGAGGACGAAATAATCTGCAATTTCTTAAATACTCTTTCGGTCGCAGGAGTAGGTGTTTTTTTAAAGAAAAAGTGGAGCACCCAATTAGTGACGATAAATATAACTGCTCCTGCTGCAAATCCTATAAACGGGCCGAGCGCAATAGCAAGAAATACCTTATTTGTTAGCACTTCCCATTGTATTATCCCCATCCCTCCTGCAACTATTCCCGAACCAAGTAAACCACCTACCAACGAATGTGTCACACTTATAGGAATTCCAAGCGCGGTGCAGATGAAAGTCCATATTATCGCACCAAGTAAACCACCGATAAGAACCATAAATGCAATCTCCTGTTCCAGTTCCGGTAGTGAAACAATCCCTTTTCCAATAGTCGCCGCTACTGCGGTAATAGCAAAAGCGCCTGTGAGGTTAAAAAGACTCGCCAACGCTAATGCTTTTAGCGGCGTCAGCGCTTTGGTCGCTATTACAGTCGCAATTGAATTCGCACTGTCATTTGCACCATTAAAAAAGTCATAGAGCAGTGCAAGAGCTATTATTATGATAACATAGCCAAAAACCGATAACATCTATCAAATACCGCCCTTCAACCTAAATGTTTCCAGGATATTTGCCACATCTTCACATTGATCCATTGTATCTTCTAAGATCTCTACTATCTCCTTGAGCAGCAGTCGATCAAGGAGCTCATTAGGATCTTCTACGGGCGCGGTCATCAGTATTCGCAGCCTTTTCCGGTTTACTTTGTCTGCTTCGTTTTCCAATTCGTTTATCCTTATGCAACAAGCTTCTAAAGTGCTCTCTTCAGATTTCAGATTCCGCAGGCAATGAACCGCCGTTCTTATTTCCTCTGATGCCTCCTTGATAATTGGCGAGAACTCAGTCACCGACTCCGGAACCTCTTGCTTCTGCGCAAATGACAACCTCACTACCGCTTTTTCTATACCGTCTATTACATTGTCGAGATTATGAGCGAAATAACGTATGTCACCCTTCTCTTCCGTGACACGAGTGTGGTCGTAATACAACCCCTGTATTACCCGATGAACAATCGAATCAGCATCCTCTTCCAGCATTCTAAGCTGCTCACTGATTTGCGGAAGCTTAGAATATTTTGTTCCCAAATCGACCAATAGGTCCGCTGCTTCCACGGCCTTATCTGCAAGCTCCTCAAAGAGGTCAAAGAATTTGTTTTCTCGAGGTAAAAACACGGTCATTTTATGCAAGACAGAACTAAATATCATCGCAGTTATAGGAAAAACTCTTTGCACCTTTGTTTCTCCTTCCACCCGCTTCCGGGTAGCGGCAAAACCGCTTGGCATCTCACCCATCTTCATGTTCTTCCACCAATAGCATATAGAAATGGAAAGGGGTATTTAAATTTTTCTAAATTAACGTATATAGCAATGTTTATACATAGATACGCGGAAAAGATTTAGGCGATATAATCCAATAATTTCCTGAATGCGCGGCCTCTGTGCGATACAACATTCTTCTCTTCTGTACTCATCTCCGCAAATGTCTTGTTCGCACTTTCCAATTCAAATATCGGGTCATAGCCAAAGCCGCCCTCACCCCTAGCCGCATTTGCTATTCTACCTTCGGATGTGCCGACAAAGAGCATAGGTGCCTTTTCCAGGGATTCGCAGAATGCAACAACAGTTTTAAATGTGGCTCTTCTCTCTTCGCCATTCGTATCAACCATCAATTTCAGAATACCCGCATTGCCGATTTTATTAAATACAAATGCGGAGAAAGGGCCAGGGAAGCCATTTAAAGCGGGTATGGTCAACCCCGAGTCTTCGATGAAGAACGGCTTTTCCTCTTTTATCTCACTATACATCCGTATATAATTCACACTTTCTTCCGCTACCGTTTCTATCTCATCGAGCTGAAATTCGGGATAGTCATAATCGATATGCTTGATGGTTATGTCCTTCGATTCTGAGTTAGCCAGCGCTCTTATCTCTTTTACTTTGTGCTTGTTCGAGGTGATGAAAACAAGTTCCTTTTTCATTGCTGTATTTCACTAAGATTTTGATATTATGTTAAACTATATTCCTTTTATCGTCCGCAAACGACAGATCATACGGTGGCTCTTCCCCCAGTCTT
>QBUN01000333.1 GCA_013180565.1 Candidatus Methanophaga sp. GoMg3.2
TCTATATGCCCGAGCGAGGATGGATCGAGCTGGGTGGTGCGGGTATATTCCGGGAGGAGGTAACGAATCCAATAGGCGTGAAATATCCGGTCTTAGCATGGGGACTTGGTATTGGCCGATTAGCTATGCTTAGTTTGGGGCTGACCGATATACGAGATTTGTATCGATCCGATTTCGACTGGTTGAGGAATGCTAGAATCGTTCGGTGAAGGGAGACGGGAGAAGGGAGACAAGAGAGATGGGAGATCTGGTTGATTTGCAGATTTACAATTCATGGTGAAACTTGACATATATCAGAGGAACATGTTTTTTTTGATCAAACTTTTTTTTGAAAAAAAAGTTTGCTGCGTAAGCCTTTTTCGGTAAAGCCTTTTTCTTTAGAAAAAGGGTTTTCGGTAAAGCCACTAACTTTTCTTTAGAAAAAGGGTTTTTAGACGTCTAAAACGACCCTTGCACTCCAAACATTGTTCCTTTTTATCTCCATCATGTTATATGTAACAGCTTTTATTATTATGCCAGATACATGCTTTGAAGGATTGAATTTACCACCTTTGCATGTTCCCTGTATACTGAAATTGGATTCGTCTATCGCTATGTCAAAGGATCTCATGACCAGCGATTCCGAGTCAAACAAAAAAATCAGCTCGTCCAGCCAATCAAACATCAAGCTATAAAGGTCTTCGGAGTTTATCTCTATTTCTCGCTCCTCCTCCTCCTCTATTTCGTCTACATCGGTCATGAGGCTGTACATCGCGATAGCGGCATTAGCAAAAAGCTCCTCTAACGTGTCACCATACACCTCGAATCCGACATCCGAGGGATGCTCGATATATTTTATTTTCTCTTCTTGGTTCATTTAGGGGATTCGTTCCATTATCGCTCTGACATAATCGTCCGCGTTTAGATCAACGGTTTTGAACTCTGCGAATTCGCTCAATACATGCTCTTCTATCTTCCTGAGTCCATCCTCATGTCGCGCCTCCATCCGTAGAATTATTACAGGGGACGTGTTCGAGTGGCGTACAAGCGCCCATCCGTTCTCCTTCACAAACTCCACCTTCACACCGTCTATATCATTACCACTTTCGTCTGTCCTTCGTCTATATAGCTCGGGGTTAGTTGCAGCAAGCTCACGATAATAGTCCTCTACGGCATCGCAAACACGCCCTTTCTCTTCATCGCTCACTACTGGGATCCGTATCTCAGGCGTGTTCACGTATCGCTTCAAGAAGTCCTCAAGCAGAACATCAACTACATTTACATTGCTTTTAGTCTCTGATTCCTTGGCGGTAAGCAGTAAAAGCTCGGAAAATGCGAATACCGCATCGTCTGCACGATTATTCTTCGCGAAATACACATGGCCTGACATCTCACCGCCTGCAACTGCATTTAGATCTTCCATCTTCGCTTTGATAAACGAAAAGCCGGTTTTCCACTCGACTGGCACGCCCTCATTCTCCACGATTATCTCTCGTATCGCATCAGAGCATTTGGTATCGTAAACGATTTTGGCATGATGATGCTCCTTTAAGATATGCTTGCAGAGCAGAGCGAGGATCTGTTCACCGATTATCATCCGTCCTGTCGGCGATATTGCACCTGCTCGATCACCGTCACAGTCGGAAGCCAGCCCGATATGTGCGTTCTTTCGCGCTACTTCGGCATGTAAATCCTCCAGGAACCGCGGGATCGTTGGATCCGGCAGATGATTAGGGAAATTACCGTCCGGCTCTGAATAAAGCTCGAATACTTCGGCACCCAGATCACGGAATATCGGTGGTGCTATCACGCCAGTAGTTCCGTTTCCCGCGTCATAAACGATTCTTAAGCCAGTCAACGGCGCCCTTTTGGCCGCCGGTAGTTTTTCTAGCTCTTGTTCCGCGGTGGCGAGTGCTGCTCTTAAAGAACTCTTGCCCGCAAGAGCGTCTAATGCGAGCTCTTCCCATCGCTCTCGCAGTACAACGTTCGCAACGATCATCGCATGATAATCCGGCAGTACGTCCACCACTTCACGCTCGCCTTTAACAGTGCTTACGTGCGTTTTGAATCCCAATTCAAGCTGCTCCGCTGTTTGCAACATCTCTCGTATTTGGTCCTCTGTGGCGCTTTCTGTGCCGATACAGGGCTTGAAGCCGTTCCATTCCTTGTCGAGGTGACTGCCCGTGACTTCCACGCCGCCATCCGCATTGAATAGCCAAGTCGCGAAATACATTAGTGGTGTGGAGCTCACCTTTTCCGCAGGTGCTATGTCTATGACATGGACACCTTTGCTTATAAGAGCGTCGGCAAAGGCGGTTTTCAATCGCGGCGAGCTGTTTCTGACGTCTTTGCCCACAACCACTCTTAGCTCTTGCGGCTCTTTACCTCGGTGCTTGCGCAGTAGCTCTACATATGCCAGCCCGGCCAGGGTGCAGAAGTCGTCACTGAGCTGGGAGTCTGCTATACCTCTTATATCGTTCGCACGATATGCGGTTTTAACTATTATCATATTACGCTATGCGTTCTAAGTGCTTTCTAAGAAGTGACTCCCGCGATACTCACCCGGAACGAATATCTCATATCTCATATCTAGCTTGCGAATTATTCTATCAGCATGGGAGTGTTGACCTTTTATTTTGTTCTTAAATTCCTCTGCTCTATCAAATCCATAAAAAATTGTACCTACTTTCTCTAATCTTTCAGTACCGCCACTCGTTAAAGCCTCATTTAGCATCATATTTAGTTTCTTATCTGCTTCTCTTGATCCCCATAATCTATTCACCACGCTAAAATATACAGATGGGTTTTCATCAAAAAGTTCTCTTTCTGTAACCCCACCGTCATTAAGCAGTCCTGCCATTTCTTGTAACTTACCTGCTTTGAACATAACTTCTACTTTCTTCACTCGTAAGGATACATCAGCATCAATAATAGCAGAATAATTTTTGAATAATTCCATAGCACCTTCAGGACGCTCCTTCTCAATATAAATATCGAGAATTTCTCCAAGAATTTCACTTTTCTCTTTAATCACGTCTAAAAGTCGAAGATAGTGTTCTAAAGCCATTTCCGGTTTATCATACTTCGTATACACTTCAGCTAATCTCTTCTCAACCGCAATCATATCCTCGGGATTTGATTCAAGATATTTTTCTATTATTGCTAATTCAAACTCTGGTTCTTCCCTAGAGGATAATTTCCAGTTCATAAAAAGAGAAACGTATTTTGATAATGTTTTAGGATTGTCAATTCCAAAAGTACTCCATAACTCGTGAAATGCACCTAATAGCTTTTCCCTCCCCGCATTGCGGAGGATATAGAAATCTATAAGTGTTTCAAGACTTTTTGTGTGCGAATATGTTAGCACCATTCCTTCCAATTCCTCCTGTGCTTTATCCGGATGGTCTAATAGGTTAGCAGTGATTTCTTTTAGGATACTGTCAAGTTTTGGCACAATAACTGTATTAGGTATGATTTTTGAAAACAGCATTAGATAATCCCGTAATAAATGTGTTTCTTTAGTAACCCCTTCCTCGCCTATTCTCAAGGACTCTGATAATTCCAATTTTCTATCAGAGTGAAGTATACAAATATCCTGAACATTTAGCTGGCTCTCTAAATCTTCTACTGGCTCGTTTAGAAAATGTTGTATATCCTCTACTATTTGCCTTTCTATTACTTTATCTTTTTCTTCTTCTGGAAAAGGGATACGAGTAAGCGCAAAAGTTACCCCTATTGGCTTTTGTCCGGGCAATCGTTCAACTGCCTGAATACTGCGGAGTATCTGACGTACGCCCTCGATATTTTCTTGATTGTTGACAATTAAAAATACGACTTTATCGGATAAAAGAGAAGTGCATAAACCGCTCATCTCTGTTACGCCTGTTCTGGAATCTATAAGTAGAAAATCAGGGTCAAATTCTTTCCTTATTCTCTCCTTTAGTTCGAGAAAGAAAGGGATTCCTTCGCTGTATTCTTCATAAAACAATTTGTGCCAATTTATCGCTGCTAATTTACGCCAATAATCTGCAGAAAGGACATCACCTGCGGGAATCAATCGGATTTCGCCCCGGGATTTTGATGGATGAACAAGTTCCAATGTAAAATCATCCAATGATTCCGGAATGACATTATTATGTGTAAATTCATATATGTAGTCCACCAAACCCTTCTTAATATCTGTAGTTTTGACGAGTTGCGGGAATTTGTAATGAAGTCCAGGCGCCTCTAAGTCGAAGTCCATAATGCAAACATTTTGGCCAAAGCGGGAAAGATAAATCGCAATGTTAGCTAAGGCTAATGTGCGTCCAACACCACCTTTATACGAATAGAAAGTTATTGTTTCCATGATGAAACCACCTTAACAGCCCACGGGTAATATTTGCCCCCTCACAGCGATTTGTTTTTGATGTTTTAGTATAACCTCTGGTGAATATGTTCCCACTATGTCGGGAAATTTATCCTTCCACGTTTCTTCCAGATTGTTTGATATCTCGCGCGTAAATCCTTCTTCCATTCTTTTCCTCTCCTTGTTGCATTCTTCCAAGGTTTCTATGATCATCTCTAACATTTTGGGATTTTTTCTTACCGTTTCCAATTTCTTTAACTCGGAAGCTATGGACTCAGCCGCATCGAGTTTCCCTTCTGGAATTAATTCTCTTTTAGCTTTGTTCAAATATTCTAACAGCACATCCTCAGTAGCATATTTCAAGAGTTCTCTTAATTGCTTCGATGATGGCAAATCAATACCCTGAGTTTCTTTTGATTCAATATACTTCTCTTTGAGAAATTTGACTGCTTCGTTTATACCATTAAGACTAATGTCACACACTTCAAAGCCATGTAGGTGAATAGCATTTTCCACCTCTTTTCTCGAAACTTCAATCAGATTTGATGAAGTATAAGGAGGGTGTAATAGATATATTTTTTCTTCTTTTTCAATAAACCCCCATCCATCGTTTGGAGCGATGGCAATGATTTTAATCTCCATTTTCGTCAATCACCTCCAGTTCAATCCCTTGCTTGGTTAAAAGCTCCTGAATATTTCTAAAATCTTCTAACCAATATCTTTTTACAATATCAGATAATTCTGAAGTAGATAATTCAGAAAGGAAATTTTTATATAAGTAATCATAGTAAAGGTGATAATCCTTCTTGCTCATTCGTACACTCTCTATGTGCTTATTTAGAATATCGTCCGTTGTTATCGCCTCAACGTAACATTCATTACAACAAATCATAGATGCCAATTCATCGGTAGGAATTCCTTCTATATCATTCTCATGTTTAAGAGCTACCAGAGTATGTACACATTCTCTGTTTGCAATATCTTGACTTAATCGTTCAATATTCAAATGATCCTCTTCAACATAGTTAAGACTGTCCTCTTTAATGAGCGCTAACGATGTATAATCCTCTGATTGTTCTCGTTTAATCACGACACAATAATCCCCATATTTTTTTAAACCAAGTCCTCCAATGTTTAATGCACCATACTTGAATTTTGCACCGTCTTCAAAGGTGCGGTCAAAAGTTACTCTTGATTTGTAGTAGTCTTTTAGATGCCTTTTTACTGCTTGTTCTTCTGATATCTCTAATTTTCTCACTTTTCTTAACTCTCCCCCTTGTTCTTTTTTTACTTCATATACATTCTTATATTTACCAGCAATTAAAAAGTTATTTAACACCCCCTGCCTCATATTTATCGAAATACTCCATTTATCTTTCACCAACTTAACGAATTTGCTAAATATACCAAAATTATCTTGATCTTCATACTTTTCCTTCAATAACTTATATCGGGTTTTTAGACTATCCAAATTTTGATTTGCTATATCAAATATGTTCATATCTCATCTCCACAATGATTAGAATAGTTTTTCATTTTATAAACTTTTTGTTGGTAGGGTGTGGTCACATAAAAAACCTTCCCATCACCCTCCATCTCGAAATTTTCAACACACGCAGGCACTAACACAGTATCCGTTGGAGTTAATGAAAGCTTTGCAGTGTTCGCGTTCAATTTTCATTTTTTTCTCTATCTCCCCCGAAACTTCCACCATCAAAATATCTATCAATGGCATATCAGGCGATTCCGGATGTGGCATCAATTTCCCGGTCTTTGGGTCAACGATCAAATCCATCGCTTCTAAAGGTATCTGACCCAGCAGAATTTGGGTTCCCCGCGCTTCCACCACGCATTCCACTTCTGCCTCTCTGCCCATAATCTCAATATTAATTCCTCTGGCGATTCGTCTCCTCTTTTTAGAGCCATCTGCATAACTTGCTGTAATGAATCTACCCCTGGTAAGTCCTACTCATCCACAACTTCCTCCGGCACAGTAAGCATGGTGGCGCCAGTGTCAACCAAAACCTCTTTCACCACTACCCTTACCTCTTCCATGTTCAGGAGCCATCGTCTCGCGAATTCCTCATCAACAAAGTTCTTCATCTTCGCTTTAACCTTTACCATCTAATCCCAACAACAAACACTCCTCAGAATTGTTATTACTGAGCACATACTTGTATCCTCTATATCGCTCTTCTCTTACTACTGGCTTATACTTCCTCAAAATTCTTTTCAAGTCTGTAATAGGTGGTATGCCATCTGACCTGTATGAAACAACAATAGCCGCATCTTGGAATTTTTTGAATAGAGTGTTAAACGCAGTGTAAATTTTATTTTTATCACACCAAACAGGTTTATTATGCTTTATCCTCTTGTGTTTGCTCCGGTAGTCAATCATATCCTTCCATTTCGGATAATTCACAATACCCTCAAGGAAATGATAAAAGTCCAGGTAATCCACGCCAACGCCTGCTTTCGATATGTAGGGTGTATCAATATAGACGAGGTCAAAATCGCCCTCAATATCGAATACATCGAGATTTGAGGCACTGTTTTCCTTCCCGTTAGAAAAAACACACCTATTTGCTTCGTTTACAAAATTCAAGAAATGTTCTTTAAATGGTGTATCCCATGTTGTTTTGTTGCCAAAGCTCCGTTTAACATTTGAAGTACGCATGTAAAGGTTTTTTCGATGAAAAAGATTGTAGGGGCGTTTTATAATGCAGGATTGAAATAAAGCATAATAAGCCAGTGTGCGCTTGTAAAAGTCATCCAAATTTTCGATGTTCCTGATAACCATATCGAGCCATCGGTTCTCCTCATTAGTATAGTAAATATCGGCGAATGTATTCTGGATGAAGGTGGGATAATCTGTGTCACGATGAGGTTGCAGTAAAAAATCTATGTCGTTCTCTGATAATCTTATTGCATCGTTCTCTATCAAAGCAGTGCCGATGTAATAATTAGAGCTTAGTATGTCGTTATAAAAAACCTGTTTACCTTTAATTTTCAAGAAATAGCCTACTATCCCTGTTCCACCGAACGCATCTAAGGCGCTTTCAAATTCAAGCTCTTTTATGTTATCCCAAACCACTCGACTATCTTTGCTTTGCTCCCTTGGTACCGGGTTGTGGGGAGATTATAAGGTGTAATTAATTCACCCATAAGCGTTAATTGGGCTGTCGTCTCAATCATTTTTATCAGTTTTTGCGCCTTGTTTATACTCAAAATACTCCTTTATATTACGATAAGGCGGTTTTGGTAATTCAAGCAATTGTGCCATATCCTTTGTCTGATAATACATCCAATAATCATCAAATACATCTACCCCATATTTTGAAAAAATGCCTGTGCCATCTCGTAATTCTTCCATTTTTGTTGTAGAACCTATGTTTTTGGTATTACCACTTCCAAGTCTATCCGTTGCGATTTTATACTTCTCCTGCAAGATAAATTCAATATCCATTATCACAGAGAGAATCCTTGTGAGTTCTGCAATAGTGTAGATTTTATATTCATCTACACGATCATCCTGCTTTGTATATACAATCCCAAGCACGTAATGTTTTTTGTATTCGCCATAAGGAAAGGTAATATTCTTTTTGCCGCTTCTATTTCGGAAATAACCGGTAAACGCACCAAGCGTAAATCCAGATGCTGATGTTTTTGACTTTCGGTAGGTGCTTTTTATATCCAGTGCTATCTTTTCTTCGCTCTTTTTGTCAATAAAACTGATGTCAGGATAAAAATTCTGCTCTTTGCTTAAAATAATCTCAAAATCGTTTTCTATCGCAAACTGTTGGATTTTAGGGAATAGCATAATCTCTAAAACCTTTGAAATCACTTTTGTATCGAGAGAAATCGTATAAATATTCTTAAAAATATCAATAAAGCCTTTTACTGTCCAGTTACCATCAGAATCTTGAATATCGCAAAGATATTGGCTTAGATGTCCTAAGAGTTTTTCTTTAAAGTTGGCCTTATCCATAGTCATCATTTAAACAAATAGCTTTAGAGGCTGTCCCACAAATAAATTATAGAACTTTATTGTACACAAAGACAATGACGGTAAATCAACATAAATCGGAAATTCATGACACTCCAGGAGTTAATACGAATAAAATCTTAAAGAATTGTTACCTTAGATGCAACCTTAGCTACCAAACCCTCAATATTACATAAAGCAGCCACTCTACCACCTAATTTACCCCACATCACCCTCAGATTATGAGCAGTGCATACAAGATTATGCTCCATCCGCACGTTTTCTATCCCTCTTGTATGAAACTCACTAAACTTTAGATTCTGCTTAATGTTGCCGAAAGGCCATTCAACTGTTTCTTTACGCTTCTTGTATTCCTCTTTCCCTTTCTCGGAACTCATTTTACCTGCCATCCGCCTACGTTCCGCCTCGTAGTCATCACTTGTGATCTTTCTTTTTTTGCTTTTACCAGCACATTCCTCCCGGAATGGACATTCTCCACAGTTTGCACCATAATAGGAGTACTGTGGCTTACCTTTATACACATACTCCCCCTTTCTGGTGAGTATCTCACCATTAGGGCATATAAATTGGTCATTTTCTTCATCATAGACAAACTTGTCCTTCGAGTACGGACCGTCCTTTACCTTACCATTCATTTCCTGGGCCTGCTTGCTGTCTGGAATATAGC
>QBUN01000418.1 GCA_013180565.1 Candidatus Methanophaga sp. GoMg3.2
TTTTTTGGCTACAAGCTCCACAGTAAACCAGACATGGACTATGGGCTCATAAGGGATCTCAAGACAACAACTGCATCGGTTCACGATAGCCAGGTTGACTTATCCCGAGAAGGCGAGGTCGTGTACCGTGACAAAGGATATTACGGAACTAATTCCAACGGGTACTCCGCGACGATGAAACGAAGTGCTCGGGATCATCCCTTGAGCATCATGGATACGTTGCGGAATACCAGAATTAGCAAAAAGAGATCTCCAGGAGAGAGGCAATATGCGGTTATCAGTAGGGTTTTCCATGCATCACACGTAATGGTAACCACGGTACGAAGAGTGAGCGTCAAAATGATTTTTACTGCTTTTAGATTTAACCTATATCAATTATGTACGCTCAAAAAGCAGGGTGCCGTATAGGATAGCGGTAGCTATCGACAAAAATCGAAAAAATGGGAAATTGAGCAGTTAAGGAAAGAAAAAAACCTAAAAATTAGGTCAAAATCGAAGATATGGGTAATACTTCTTATGGGATTCTTTAAAAAGAAGTAAATCAAAATTCTCTATATAGCATAAAGAGCTTTTCTGTTTTTTTCCCGTTAATTCACCCATCCGGATATTATCGAGGGAACTTTAACGCTCAGAAGCACGAACAAAGCTATTATAAGCGTTTCCACGCCTGCTTTCATTCTTATCTCACGCATTGCAAATGCATCTGCAAAATCAGTGATTACACAAAACGCCAAAGCCGCAACAAGCCCATATCGCTGAAAAATATGAGATGAACAATGCAAAAGCAGCCGATGCGATTAATAATTCTTTCATTTTTATATCACCCCCATCTTCTTTCTTTACGGCTTAACCTATTGAGCATAAATATTCTTTGCAATTTTAGAAGTCTTCTCTTCAAGACTCACGAGTTCTCCTTTACCCTTATATAAATATTCCATCGCCATCTCCGTACCTATAGTATTCGCCCAGAACATACCCTCAGAGGTAAGCTCGATTACATTCTTTCCGATTATCAGCTCCCCTCTATCCACGGAATTTTCTATGGTTTTGGCAAATACCTCAAGAGGATCAAAACCCCACCTCCTCTTTGGCTCTTCAATATCTACCCTTCCGTATTGAATTTGCGATACGCACCATAGCACAGGAATAATACTTTCAGGCACGCTAAAAACGTTTCCCACTTTGTTCAGGATGTATTGTTCACTTGTAGATTTGTGCTTCATGAAGCAATCAGCCAAAAAACCCGTTGCCCCAGCGCCTAAACCGAGAACATTACCCAAACTATTGAAATAAGTGGAATAGCGGAACTTGTCCCGCCCGTTTGAAAAATGATTGATATTTACGTGATTATAGCCTTCATCTTCCAGAAAACTCTTTGCGTTTTCAAAAATATCCATTGCCGTTCCGATTGGAGGCTGCTCGAATTGTCTGGATATTGCCGTTTTGGGAGCATATATCAAAGGATAAAGAGAGATTCCATCAATCCCTATTCCCACCGCTTTTTGCAAATCCACAATTACATCCCTCATCTCCTGTCCCGGCAGATCATACAAAATGTCTATTGTAAGAAGCGGAAACAGCTCTCTCGCTCTATTTAATTTCTTAACGACTTCTTTACCGCCTCCTCTTCTTCCAAGCATTTTTCTTAAACCCAGATTGAAAGTTTGAACCCCTACACTCAAACGATTGACACCTAATTCCAGAAGCAAGTTCATTTTATCTTCTGTAAGTTCGCTTGCTGTTGTTTCAACACTGATTTCTGCATCGTTATCTATCTTAAATGTATCTCTTAGACCAGCAAATAGCAACTTAAGTTCTTCTGAGGACAGAGATGTTGGAGTACCTCCGCCTACATATATGGTCCCTATGGACGAAAAGTAATCGCGCCACTCCCTCGCTTCTTCCAGAATCGAGTCCACGTATTTCAGCGTATTCCCTGAAGGGTATTCCTTTGTAAGGATGCAAAAAGTGCATCTACCAATACAGAAAGGTATGTGTATATATAATGCACCCTTTCCACCGCCCTTTTCCCTTAATTCGTCGAACAGCCATTTGATACTCCTCTTTTTAAGATAAGGAAAGAATGGGAATAGAGTATCATGATGTGATTTTAGCCATTTCCTCGTGTTATTATTATCCATATGCCTTCCAATTTTATTTAGAAAAGATGGATCACCGGCGCCATAAGCGTCAAACTCAGCATTGCTACAAACATCAAAACCGCATAGATTGCTACTTCCTTATTGTGACGCATTTTCCAATTAACAAGAAAAAAAAAGCATTTAAAAATTTATTGCGTTTTCAAATTTATTTTTTCCCTCCTTCATCAAACCCATCTCCTTCCTCCCGCTTATCATTCTCCTTCTTGCATCTGCACGCTTCACCCCGGCAGCACCCACCACCACAATTGCAGCTACTATCGCACAGCGCAAGTGCAAGCACAAACGCCATCTTCTCAACTATCTTTTTGCCTTCTTTCATAATGCATACTGTTAGGTTGTTAGGTATACAAATAGCATCCCCTAAAAGAGTTCGGTTTTGTCTAAAAAGCAGAATAAAGTTAGTATTTTGGAAAAAACCGATGAATTAGTATTTTATCCTAAATTCTAATTAAATTCGGGTTTCTTCTTTTTTCTAATCTTGTTAGGGTTCATTATTTATGTCCCTAACAGCTATACTAATCCCTACGTACAAAAAAAGGAGGATAGCTAAAAATGGTGAAGGTAGTTTTGATATATGGCTCGACCACGGGGAACACGGAAGCATTGTCGGAACATGTGGCAGCAGGACTTGAGAGGGGGATGGCAGAAGTCACGGTGAAGGACGTGGCAAAAGCAAGTGTTGACGAACTCGCGAAGTATGATGCGATCGTATTCGGGTGCTCCACCTGGGGCGAAGGCGATTTGCAGGATGATTTCTTTGATTTCTACGAAGCGATGGACGGGATCTCGCTGAAAGGTAAGAAGGCGGCAGTTTTTGGTCCAGGAGATAGCGAAGAATATCAGGATTCGTTCTGCACGGCAGTGGACATCCTCAAGGAATCGCTAGAGGGACATGGTGCCGAAATCGTTGCTGAAAGCTTCAAGATTGACGGAGAGGTTGAGCCTGCATTTGAAGACGCCGAAGCTTGGGGATTGAAGGTTGCCAAAGCACTTTAGCTTTGCTTTAATCCCGGTTTTATTTTTTCTACAAGAAGCAAAGAAAGAAAGGAAAGAAGATATGGACGTATTTACACACCACCTTCTGGAATATAAGAAAGGATTAAGAACCCTCGTCCTTCATACGACAAACGTATCGAACAGAGATGCAATTAAAAAAAAACTGGAAAGGGCAATGATAGCTCATTATATTCAAGCAGTAAACGGAACGAAGATAAATGTCTTCTTCGGCAATTCGATCTGCATTGATGTAATCAAACAGATGAATTTTACATCATTGTCAAATCTGACCGATGAGGAGGACTTTATTCTTGGTACGATGCTGGGCTATGATAGATTAAAGCAATGTGAACGTTATCTTAAAAGGAAGCGGAGTAGCAATAACTTGCCGAACTGTAAACTTAAGTCCCTATCCATCACCAAGACCGAAGCGATTAGGGCTGTTGGTTGATTGGATATAAAGTAGGGAAAGTCATAATTACTGAACTTTTTACATACATGCATCATTCAGAAGAGTTAGCTGGTCTTATAGGAACGATATAAGGCCTTCCACCGTGATTGTTCACTTCCACTTCAACATCAAAATCTACAAAGAAGCAAAGAATAGACGCGAGTTTTTCCTCTGGTAACCAAATTGCTTCTCTAATCTCTCTTACGGTATGCCAGTGTGAATCTTGCAATAACTTCAATATCCCATCAAGTGATCCCCATTTTTTCTTACTTTCTATTCGTACGTTCATTTTTTCTCGCCTTTCTATGCAGAACCATCACTACCTAATTTCGACAGCCCCCTCTTTAGCGCACTCAAACCAGAACTACGAAGGAAATGGCATGGCTTCTCCCGCAACTTACATGCTTCCTTAACCAATCGGCAAGCGTAATGACTGTTTATGTCCACAGGGCAAAATATCACGTCATTTTTCTCTACGAGAAGCTCCATCATCTTTTTCCCGCCTTCGCAGTGCCCGCAGTGATAACAGAAGAGACAGCCAAAGGATTCCGCCATTTCCTTGTAGCTAGGCTCAAGCGGCTCGACACCGCCTACATAAGCCACTCTCACTCCTTTAAGCTGAACTCCTATCTCAGTTTCCATTTCGTTCTGATCGGCATTATCATTGCTGTTACAGTTGCAAGAAGAAGCTACGACCTTGTTCCCGAAATCATTCTTTGAGTTACTATTGGATTCAAATGAGAGTTCGGATATTTTGAGCAGTTCTGCATTTTCTTTATTCAATTGCTTTCTTTCGCTTCTTAAAACATCGAGTTCCTTTTTTAGCCCTTCAATCTGCACATACGCTGCTTCTCCGCCCATACCTTTTAGCTGTTCTTGGTATCGGCTTGTTAATCGTTTTTGCTCTTCCAAATCCTGAATGAGCTGGATTTTATCGGTTTTTATTGCGTCGCGTGTCGAAATCAAATCTTCTTTCTTCTGTTCCAACCGCTCACACCTGCGTTGTAGCTTTTCTTTCGATTCAAAAGCTATTTCTAACTGTTTTGTTATATCCTCAACCTTACTTCCCGGTAACTTAAGAGCTAGTTCATCGTAAAATCGCAATGCCAGATGCTCCTTCATATGAATAGCGGCGAAAATCCTCGTCTCGAGTTCTTTATCTTGACCGCCATTACGTACAGCAAACCAGATAAGAGCGGGGATGGGCACATTTGTTAAAGTGTTTTCTGTTCTACCCTCGATAATCGCACTTATCTTTTGCGCGTCTAACCGCTCAACTTCGTTCTTATACGGTGCAAATTGCTTTTCCAGCATCTTTTCCACTCGTTTTGCAGGCTGACTTTGCGTCCTGCATATCTGGGCGAGGGATTGATGCATTTCAAAATCCGCTGAAAATTGGTTGTCATGTTTAAGTTTCAATTCCTTAAAAATTCTCTTCAACCGCCTCTCGTCAAAACTCAACCCTAGGATACGACAAATTGTAAATGGCTGAAACTCCCATATCCTTCTTTTACCATTTCCTTCTTCCATACTCATTTGTTACCTGCACCTCCTGACTATGAAGCTTGATACAGTGGATACCCCCCAATAAACCACGCACCCAACTCTCGTTTTATCGCTTCAACCCGCTCATCTAATTCGCATTCACTTTCGACTTCTCCTGTGCTATTCTGTAGTAGTCGCGTCAGCTCCTTTACCACCCTTGTTCTATCCATATCATCCATCATATACCACCCCCTTTTTAGGTTCTCCTAAATGTTAGGATGATTGGGTATTAGGTACATAAATAATGACCCCTAAAAATGTTCGGTTTTGGATATAAAGCCAAATAAAGTTAGATTTTTTTGCATCTACCTACGAGGGACTTTTAAAAAACGCCAGTATCGTACCGAGAAATAAATACATATGTTTTTTGGTTTTTGAAGCTAAGAGCAGGATGGATAGTTGCGTTTTGTCACGGAATTCCGCTAAACCCACTACAACCAAGGGATTTAATAGATCTGGTACCATTTTTGTTTGTATATTGAGTTCAAGTTATATCTTCATAAATTAAAAAGTACGGATTTCCGGAGTGATGGCGATATTATCGTTGCAGCAATCGGTAAGAATTCATACAAGGACGGTAAATTGAGAATTAACAAAATCGCATTGCTTAAACAAATTGACAATTCTGATTTGAGTTTACCCATTATACTCCGTACTAAAGACCTTTTTAATATGCTCCGCTGTTTTCTCACCCACGTTTTCAACCTCCATCAATTCCTCCTTTGATGCAGCCATAATGCGTTCAATAGTCTTAAATTTAACCAGTAAGTTCCTCGTCGTCATGATGCCAATATTGGATAATGCAGACACGAAATATTCTTGCTGCTCTTTCAACGATGCCGTGGGTTTTTTACCATGAGGATTCACCTCCGTCTTGTTCGGCATCTGCTCCCGCTTTGCTATAACATATATTAACGATGCCGTGTCTGCTGCATCCCGCGTTTGTATTATAGGAACGGCGTAATCAAGAGCTATAGACGCCATTACTGCTCTCACCACATTTGGATGCACGTTCCTCTGCCCATAGATTGAGTCGCCCTCGATGACGAGCAAGGGCTTCTCGTACTCGTTCTTCATCCGATGAATCTGCTCGAACAAATTCCGCCGTTTATTTATCAGAGTATCCAAGAAATCCGTTACCGTTTTACGCTCTATGCAAACCTTATCAGAAACAATGTAGTCGCCAATCTCCAAATTCTGCAATTTCAGGTCCACACCCGCTTTCTGTAGAAACCGCGCTATCCCTGCCCGCGTCTCTCTCGGATCCACAAAGATGGTTAATTTTAACTCCATGTCTTCAAAGTCGGTTATTCTGCTCTGATCCTCGTCTTCCTTATTTCCCGTTTTATTCATCGTTTCTGGCACTGTTGATTCTGTTTTTATCACTGTTTTTTCTGTCTCTATCTCGATCATCCGCATCTCGCTTATCCGTTTTCGCATCTCGCGCTCCTTGCTCCTGCTTAGCCAGTAATAAGCTTCGTCCTTCGTACCTTTTGCAATAAGCACTATAACCTTTCCTACTTTCTTCCTCGCAGTCCGCCCTTTACGCTGGATACTCCGTATCGCAGACGGAATGGGCTCGTAGAAGATTACGAGGTCGGTTGCCGGGATGTCAAGTCCCTCCTCAGCCACGGAAGTAGCAACTAAGACGTTGTAATCGCCCGCTTTAAATTTAGTTATTATCTCCACCTGCTCCTTTTGCTTCAAGCCTTTATCATCTGCCTTCGACGCCTGCCCGATGAACTTAACAGCTCTTATCCCTTCTCCTTCTGCGTTCTGGTCATGCAAACCGGATATGATCATCTCCGCAGTATCACGATAATTGGTAAAAACTATTATCCTCGTGTTTGGATTAACACGAAACTCATCTCGCAGTATCTGTATCACTGCGTTCAGCTTTGGATGCTCGCCTTCGTATGATGCCGCCATGCTCATTGCATCCACAAATCGGTCATCCTTTAACAACCTCTTCGCAGCCTTACTACCATCCTTTGAAAGTGCTTCGTTCTTCAATCGCCCAAAATATCGGTTCACTGCGAAAATGCCCTGTGTCTCTATCAAATCAATCGCATGCTTTATCTTCAACACCTCAGCTTGCAGCGAAAGCGCCTTGTATAAGTCCGCATGTTTCTGACTCGCCAATTGCGCCGTTATTATCTCCCTTAACTCCAAAAGCTCTTTCTTTGTTACATCCTTGCCCCTTCTCTTCCTTATGAAGCCCAGCTTTTGTAGTTCGCCTATTCGCTCATCTAATATGGCATCTAATATCCGCTTCTGTTTCTTTATCGCTACGGGAACGTCTAGAGTGCGCCATTCAATGTCCTTTTTGTGTATATAGGGTGCTACGTCTGTGTCGTATTCTGTCCTGCTTTCTACCTTCTTTACACCCAAGGAAATGCAAATCTCCTTTATCTTTTCCTTATCACTGCCCGGAGATGCGGTCATTCCCAATACCAATGGCGCTATCGCTTGTTCTGCATACTTCTCCGCAATGTACACATACGAGTAGTTCCCCACTGCACGATGGCATTCATCGAATATTATCAAAGAAACGGCACTGAGGTTTATTCTATTACTCAGCAAATCGTTTTCTATTATCTGCGGTGTGGATACTATTATTTTTGCATCATCCCATAATTTCGCGCGCTTATCTGCCAATACATTGCCTGTGAGCATTTGTATAACCGAAGGATTAATGTTCAGCACCTCATTTAAAAACGCCGAATGCTGTTCAACTAGCGGTCTGGTCGGAGCCAGGAACAGTACTTTACCTTTTGCTAACCGGTTAATTAGAACAAATAGGGCTATGGTCGTCTTGCCCAAGCCGGTAGGCAAAACAACCATTAACGATTCCTTCCTTGCCTCTCTCGCAATAGCTATTTGGTATCTCCTCCGCTCTACTACTCCCTCTTTCAAAAGTGGATGCGATAGGTATTCGGGTGTATGATTTGTGGGCATGCAAGTGAGTATAATAAAGCGATATAAGATAAATGTTTATCTCATCCAAACGCTCTCCGTGATCTCGGCCGTAAATACAAATGCTTTAATTTACCTTCACAATCATCGTCAGATTCAAATCCTTATTCACTATCTTCTCATATTCCCCTTTTATATGCGGCTTTATCTTCTCCAGATCCCATACCCCTGATATTATCTCCCCTATCAACTCGCCATCATCAAAAACTCTCACCACGCTGTCTCTCTCTGAGACCACTACTGCAACGGCATCGGTTTCTTTTGAGATGGAGGCGGCAGCCATGTGCCTAGTGCCAAAACCCATTGGGAGGTCTATATTTCTGGATTCTATATGCCTTGCTGCGGAAATGACATAGCCATCGTTGCTGATGACAAATGCGCCGTCCAGTTTCGCAAGTTCTTTCATTGTTCCCTGGATGTTTGCATCCCTTATGTCCTTTACATCCTTTGGGTAATTAGCAACTGGGTCTAAGATTAGAGGTCTTGATTTCTTTAATACTTCTTCTTCATCTCCAACCACAAATAGTGCTCCCATCCTCCTCGTCTGGTCTACACTCTGTCGTACTATTCCCACTGCTATTTCTATCACCGTTTCTAACACCTCGGAGTTGCATCCCCTCTCTTTACTACAAATTCTCTCCGCCATTTTGTTCTGTTATTATATAATGTATAATGTATGTTTCTTTGGTAAAGCTTTCTTTATAAGATCGTAGAGGATATATAGGATGAAAAATCGCGGATCTTTTGATAACGCATTTAAGAAAGGATTTGTAAAGGCGTATTCTCCTTCACATATCACCGGCTTCTTTGAGATCTGTGACAATAAAAATCCATTGTATAAAGGCTCTGTTGGCTGTGGCCTTGTATTAGACTCAGGTTGCGTAACTGACGTTTCGCTCACTAACCAGATAAAGATAGAGATAAACGGTATAGAAGAAGATGCGAATACCAGCAAATATGTTCTCGATAATTTGGCGGGTGAGTCAAAGATTACAGTATCAACGGACTTTGAAGTGCCAATCGGATGTGGATTCGGCGCAAGTGGCGCCGGTGCACTCAGCACAGCCATCGCCTTAAACGAACTGTTATCGCTCAACATGACACTGAACGAAATAGTGCAAGTAGCACACCGTGCCGAAGTGGAAAACAACACGGGCTTAGGCGATGTAATTGCAGAGGCCTATGGCGGTATAGTAATAAGGAAGAAGCCCGGTCCCCCAGGGATAGGAGTGATTGATGGAATACCGCTAAGGGAAGAGAAAATAAGTTATGTTGTGCTTGGTAAAAAACTGACAAAGACGATATTAGAAGAAGGAAATGCGGAAATAAAGAGAAGAATAAACGAATATGGCCGGGAAGCGCTGAAAGAGCTGATGCGAAAGCCCACATTAGAACATTTCATGCTCGTATCAAGGAATTTCTCGCTGCAAATCGAAATAATAAGTGATAAATGTCGAGATGCGATAGAGGCTGTGGCGGCAGAGGGCAAGGTGGCCAGTGTGGCGATGTTAGGTGACACGGTATTTGTTACTGGCGATAGTGAAGCATTGAGTGCGTTTGGAGAAGTAAAAGAAAGCAAATTAGCCAATTCCGGTGCGAAAATCATTTAGTAACATGACTCCCGCCCAACTTTAAATGTGTGACCTACCATTTCAGATATATGGTACGAACAAAGCACAGATGCACGGTCTGCGGCAAACCCGCATTGTATAGGTGCAAGTACTGTGGCGATACCCTCTGCAAGGATCATCTCTCTCCTGATATGCACTGGTGCGTTGGACTTGATGATTATAAAAGAGAAGAGAAGGTGGCACCAGCAATTGAAGTCGACGCTGACCATAGAAGCGGTGGAAAAAAGAATGTTACAAATCCCCTCGGCATCTTATCCAGTAACTGTTCGTACTTACTTTTAGTTCTCATATCCGTCTCGTATGTTTTACAATTATTGATACCCGGCTATACAGAGCACTTGATGCTCGTTCCAGCCTTTTTACGTGAAAGCCCCTGGACATTGGTGACCCATATCTTCCTTCACGGGAGCCTCATGCATTTCCTTATCAACATGCTCGTATTCTTCTTCTTCGCACCTACGTTAGAGAGGAAGATAGGGAGCGTGAAATTTCTGCTTATCTTCTTCCTATCCGGAATTGTTGCTGGAATCGGCTGGAGTTTGACAACCGCAAATCCCTTGATTCCCGTAGTGGGAGCAAGTGGTGCAATATGTGGAATAATGGCAACGCTTGCGGTGCTTATGCCGAAGATGAAGGTATATATATTCCCTATTCCTATTCCGTTAGATATATGGATAGTAGTTATTTTCTTCGCAGTTTATGATTTCCTTATGGTTGGATCAGGAGATGCGATTGCACATACGGCACATTTATCCGGGCTATTCTTCGGGTTATTTGCTGGCATGTATTTAAAAAGGTCGTGAACCACAAACATTTATATAGTCTGCTTCCCTATTTATGAGGTATATCTCAAAATTGATAGGGGCGAAAGAAAGATGAGTGGAAATACAATACTCTCGTTAAGAAAACTTGCTTTGTTAGGTGCCATAGAGCAACCTATCAAATTATCCTCAGGTAATTTTGCAGAAGCTATTAAATCAAGCTTGCAAACCGCAGCAAGGCGACTCCAAGAGCTTGAAAGAGCGGGGCTCGTGCATAGAAGAATAACCGCGGATGGCCAATGGATAATATTAACAAAAAATGGCGTAGAGCGATTAAAGAGTGAATGTTATGAATACCAGGAGCTATTTTTTTCCACGCCACAAATCGAGGTGGAGATCGGTGGACGGTTGATCTCAGGACTTGGAGAAGGGCGATATTATACGACACTTAATGGCTACATGAAGCAATTTGAATCCAAATTGGGTTTTGCGCCCTTCCCGGGCACCTTGAATCTCAGCCTGGACTTGCTCTGTATTGTGGCAAGGAAGAAGCTGGAAGGGCGGATAGGCATAGAGATGGCCTGTTTTGAATCAGAAAATAGGACCTTCGGCGGTGCCAAATGTTTCCCGTGTAAGATCTTAGATGACAGAGCAGAGGGGGTTAAAAGTGCTGTTATTATTCCGGACCGCACGCATTATCCTGAGGATATTCTGGAGATAATTTCGCCGGTTTATCTGCGTGGCGAACTCAATCTGAAGGACGGAGATGAGCTAAGAACAAGGGTGGTGGTCTGAATATGGGTGGCATAAATATCCCGGAGTCGGTAAAACAGGGCATAGAGCAAGTGAAACAGGGTAAACTTGTATTGATATACGATGCAGAAGATAGAGAGGGCGAGACGGACTTTGTAATACCTGCCTCTTCTGTGACTCCAAACGAAGTCGCGTATTTTAGAAATACCGCCGGTGGTCTTATTTGCATTGCTATTCATCCTATTGCAGCAGAGAAGTTGGGTCTTCCACTCGTGAGCGATATTTTGATAAACGTGAATGATAACTTCGCATTTCTAAGAAGATTAGTGGAAGGAGAGGGTGACCTTTCTTATGATAAACGGTCTTCTTTCTCGCTATGGGTAAATCATCGTGATACATTTACTGGTATAACTGATATAGACCGGGCATTGACGCTAAGGAAGATAGGCGAAGCGGTGGATAAAGTATTAAATGGGGATGACAATACATACAATTTCCACACGGAATTCAGGACACCAGGACATGTTTCTATATTACGGGCTGCTGATAGATTGCTAGACGAAAGAAGGGGCCAGACGGAACTTTCCGTGGCATTAGCGTTGCTTGCAGGTATATCTCCGGCAATGGTAATATGCGAGATGCTAGACGACGAAACAGGCGGTGCACTTCATAAAACGAATGCGAAAGCTTTCGCATCAGAACGGGACATCATTTTCATCGAAGGGGAGGAGATAATAGCGGCTTTTCAAGCTGTTTTTTAGGTAACATCCGCTTCTCCGATTTTAATACAAGGTATATCGCCAATGTAGCTTTTTGCTATTAAATCGGTGCAAAATTAACTACATCTCGCCAAAAAAGAAAGGCCGCGTTTGAGGGGCATCTTCTACCTTGCTGAATTTGCCTATCTATCCATCGAAAAATGGTTCTTCGCGGTCATCGAGGCAAGCTCAGTCCCGAGAACAAAAATGGCCTGCTTGTGCTCTTCTTTGCTCCGGTGCACCTGGAACGGAGTAATACCTAGCCCATTGTACTTCTCAAAATCCCAGCCTAACTCGCCATCCTCACAATATTTCTTCAATTGAGCCAACAACATGTGCAGATGCACTAGCTCTTCCTTTTTCATATTGATCACGTGATATATATAATATCTTTAAACCTATTTAAAGGTAGCTGTGCACATTACTATGTGCTTACGTCACTTACCCGCCGCCTATAGCTCTTACTTCCCCTGCCAATTTTTATAAAAACTTTAATAATCTTATAGGGTTATTTCTAAATGCCGCTGTGGCTTAGGGGTAGAGCGGCTGATTCGTAATCAGCAGGTCGTGGGTTCAAATCCCACCAGCGGCTTTCTAAACGATGCAATCCAAAACAGAGAATAAGACCTTATTACAAAAGGCGGATAACTTTAGTGAATGGTATAATGAGATCCTTAAGCGTGCAGAGGTATTAGACGTCCGGTATCCGGTGAAGGGCGTGTATACGTGGTATCCTTACGGATACAAACTGAGAAATCTTACTTATTCTATATTGAAAGCTCTAATGGATAGAGAACATGAAGAAGTGCTGTTCCCACTCTTGATACCAAAAGATGAATTGATGAAGGAGAAGGAGCACATAAAAGGGTTTGAAGATGAGGTTTTTTGGGTGACAAAAGGTGGAAGCACAGACTTGGACATCCCTCTTGCTCTCCGGCCCACTTCAGAGACCGCGATATATCCCGTGTTTAAGGTCTGGATAAGATCGCATCGCGATTTACCTATACGTATATATCAGGTAGTGAACGCTTTTCGGTATGAAACAAAGCATACGAGACCACTCATTCGACTGCGTGAGATAACTTCTTTTAAAGAGGCGCATACTGCACATGCAAGCCGAGCAGATGCCGAGAAGCAAATAAAAACAGCTATTGCCACATATCAAGAGTTCTTTGACCTGCTTGCGGTCCCATACATAATTACAAGGAGACCAAACTGGGACAAATTCCCGGGAGCTGAGTATTCTATTGCCTTTGATACGCTTATGCCCGATGGTAAGACGATGCAAATCGCTACCTGCCATTTGCTTGGCGAGAGCTTTGCAAGAACTTTTGATATAAAATATGAAGATGATGACGGCGCTTTAAAGTTCGTAAATCAGACGTGTTATGGCATTTCGGAAAGATGTATCGCCGCTGTAATAGCCCTTCATGGTGACGATCATGGCCTGGTGCTGCCTCCTGAGGTCGCACCCATACAGGTTGTTATTGTACCTATTGTATTTTCAAGCAAGGGAAAAAGCGAAGCGGTGGAAAAAGCTTGCAGTGATGTGTATGAGAGCTTGAAAGAAGCGGGAATAAGAGCTTTTTTGGATGACTCTGAGGAAAGACCCGGCGCGAAGTACTACCGATGGGAGATGAAGGGAGTACCTTTGAGGATAGAGATAGGACCACGGGATGTAAGCAGCAACAGTTGTGTATTTGTAAGAAGGGCCGACTTCCAGCGGATGCAAGTTCCACAGAGCGAGGTCGTACCCGAAGTAAATAGAGCAATAAAAGAGATCCAGGAGCTTATACACAAGCATGCAAAGGAAACATTCTTCGCTAATATCCATATAAGCAAAGGCGCAGTCGAAGATAAAGAGGGGATGGAAGAACTGAGAAGAACTGCAGAACATAACATCGTTTCTCTATTTCTCTGTGAAGACGAAAGATGTGGTGCGGATTTAGAGCAACGTATTGGCGTAACTGTATTGGGCGTGGCAATAAACGAAAATGAAGAGGCGGGCAAATGCATACTTTGCTCGAGGAATGCACGTAGAGTCTATGTGGCGCGAGCATATTAAAAAAAATCGAAAGTGATAAAGTAGTGTATTGATTTTATTCTTTTGACTCATGACATTAAATAAAATCAGCGGAGGGATCGGGTATATTAGTGGCGTAATGAAGAACATTCATAACATAGAGCTTAGTCAGTTTAAGCCATTTTACGACGATCTTGAGGCCGCCGATTGTATCATTCTCGTAGGGGAAGGAAGATCGCAAAGTGCATTGTACATTGGTATGGGACAACTGGACAAATGGGTAAGGACATTGATTGACATTGACTTTCCAGGTAGAGACCTACTGGATGCGGCGCCGGTGTTGGAGAAGAAGTATGATAGGGTAGCACTACTTGTTAATTCCGGAAGTGGAGAGACATCAACTCCAAAGATAATGGTTAAACAACTTTCGGATTATATCGAGCGAGAGAAAAGTAATACATTTACCATTGATGCCCTTGTTTCGAACAAGAAATCGTCGATAGGGATGATAGGCGAGAAAGAATATGGTAACGTGGTCGAGCTGAAAGGGCGCGATAGGAGCCCTAAATCCACTAATGGTTATCTCAAACATGGGATAATGAACGATGTTTATGAATTGGGCTCTTTGTTGCTATTTCAGAAGACAAAGGAGGCGCTAAACGAGAAGAAGGATTATACGGCCGTATTTGAAAAGATGGATGCGGAATCAAAGATATTAAGCAAAATAGTAACTAAATTTGTCAAGTCTGATAATTACAAAGATATTATTGACAAGCTGGAGACGAGAAGCCGAATAACTATGGGTGGGCTGGGACCGGCGAGGAATGTTGCGAAGATGACCGCGATAAGGCTGCAGCATGTTAAAAGAGCCATTAACGATGAAGCTTATTTATCAGGACCTTTCGCGCCAAGACCACGAGCTGGTGATATTTTATTTATGATCTCTTACTCGGGCGAGACAGAGCCCCTTATAGGTTGGTGTAAAGATCAAAAGGAATCGGGAGGGTATGCTTATTCTATTGTAGGCAATGAATCCACCTTATCGCGGGAGTCAGATAGTTTTATAATAGAATCAACACCCACGACGTTCTACGAGCGTGCGACATTTGCACTCAGTCCACTACCACTGCATTTAGTGAAAAGACTTAATCTTCGTGGACTTAGGCTGCCAGAGTACATTATGGAATGGTGGCAGCACTCGGTGACGGAGTAGACAAACGTCATTTATTCGTTATTTGTCGCTATCGCAGTCTTCCTGCACTTCACTTTATCTCCGATTTTCACCAATATCTCTAAACTTTCGGGTATGCTCACATCCACTCGTGAGCCAAAACAGATCTTACCTATTCTTTCGCCCTTGTGTATCTCCTGCCCGCCCGTAACCTCGCATTTTATTTTACGCGTAAAGAATCCGGCTATTTGCACTATTTTTATATCACCATATCTTGTCGCCTCTTCTATTGTATTCCTCGTGTTGAAATCACTGCTGCGGAGAAAAGCGGGCTTGAAAGTCCCTTTCACTGGCGTTGTCTTTTTAACCACGCCATCTAGTGGTGCTGCGGTAATGTGCACATTATGAAGATGCATAAATATAGTGATAGTTCTGCTTCCTTCGTCTATCCTTAGTATCTTCCCACTAGCCGGCGAGAGCATATATTCTGTCATATCTCTTCTAAATCATCAATTATTTTTGTGTTTTAAAAATACTTTGCGCTTATTTATGATCTTCAGCGGAAGCCATATCGCCCTCTTAGAGGCACGAAAGCGACATCGCATTTCTTCTCCTTCTCTACCCCATTTCTCTTCTTTACTAGATACAACTCTTGCATGTATCGTCCAATAGGTATAACCATTTCGCCATTGGTTTTCAACTGTTCAAGTAACGGAGGTGGCACATCTGGAGCAGCACATGTCACATCTATTTTGTCGTAAGGCGCATGTTCCGGCAGTCCAAGTGTCCCATCACCGAGACTCACCGTCACGTTCTTATATCCTGCACGGTTTAAGTTACTCATCGAAAAATCAACCAGCCACTCTATTCTTTCTATGCTATATACATGTCCCTCTTCGCCTATTATCTCTGCAATGACTGCGGCATGGTATCCCGAGCCAGCACCAACTTCAAGCACTTTATCCCCTTTTCTCAAGTCCAGATAATCGCACATCATCGCGACCATGTGCGGGGCACTTATTGTTTGACCTTCTCCGATAGGTAGCGGATAATCGTTGTATGCCTGATCACTAAGATTAGGCGGTACAAAAAGGTGCCGCTTGACGTGCATCATTGCTTCTAATACCACTTCACTGACGCCCTGTCGCCTGAGATGTTCAACCATTCTTTTCCCCGCTTCCTCATATCCGCGTTCTGTCATGATTTATTCACTCTACTCGATATACCATTTCCTTTCTTCTGTCTCAGCTCGCCTTCTCCGCTCTAAGAAGGCGTAAACCGAGCTGTGTGGTGCGCCATTTATTAGCATCTCTATGGCATCATGTGCAGCTTTTATATGGTGGTAACGTCCGATCACGCTTATAGTCTTCCCGTAGATAGTGATTTCAACGCCTGCGAGGTCCTCTATTGCCCTCCTTGTCCGTCCATTTTTGCCTATTACACGCCCTTTTACCCGTTTTAACGTCTTTTGTGTGAGATGGGAAAGGGGAATAACCTCAAAGAGGAGTAAAGGGTCATCAAGCAGAGAAACGGCAACCTCGGGTGAAAAGCCCCTACCAATTGCTTTTATCATTTCCGCAACTCGAAGTGCCTTCAAAGGGTCTCCGTCTTCTGCTCCTTCTATATATGCCTCCCCTTCGTTACTATCTACTGTTATCTTGCACTCTGATCTCTTTTCTATATCCCATTTTACAACGCCTTTATGCCCTATTAGCACACCTATTCTATCTTGAGGGATCTTAACTGTTATCTGCTCTGGTATCATCTTTTATAGCCCCTTAACTTCAGACCGTACTGATTGATTCTATATTACTTTTGTATTTTAATTGTCTATAATATCTCGGATGACTTTCGCTAACACTTCACTATCAGCCGCATTTTTTATTATAATATCTGTTTTCTGCACTTCCACTCCTTTAGGGCATTCATCAGCCGCATCTATGACAAGCAGATCTAAAAAATCAGCGTAGCACTTGTATACGCCATAAGGCGAAACCTCAAACCCTTTTGCGTACATGAATTTCCCCGCGGGACCGCTTATCGGCTCAGTTCCCACAATAGGTGAAATCGCCACCACCCTTTTCCGCTTCAGTATCTCCCGTATTCCTCGCAGGCTCAAAATAGGCCCTATGCTTGTTATCGGATTACTCGGTCCTATTACCACTACATCTTCTGACATCAACGCAGTGATAACGTCTTCAGAAGGTTTCGCTTTCTCTATCCCCTCGAAATAAACGTCTGATACTTCTGGCTCGCCCATTTTCGATACCCAGAACTCCTGAAAATGTAATTCGCCCTCGGGCGTAATAATCTTCGTGCTTATGGCTGCGGGTTCATCGGTCATAGGCAATATCCTGGCAGTGATGCCAAAGTGTCTTACAAGCGAAGAAGTAGCGTCTGTCAGACTTTTCCCCTGCCTTAGCTGCTCGGATCTGAGTATATGCGTTGCTCTATCTTTATCTCCGATTGTCATCGGCTCCTCGTAATTCAACCTTTTCAATGCGGTATGTGTATAAAAGCTCTCATCCCGAATACCCCACCATTTTTCTTCATCTATCAAACCTGCTAATGCGTAAATTACCGAATCTACATCCGGGCAGATTAAATTACCGGAGACCCAAACGTCTTCCGCAGTGTTCACTATTACTTTCAGCTCTTCTTCTCTAAATACTCGCTTCAGTCCCACTAACAGTTTTGGTGTTCCCGTACCGCCTGAAAGGATAATCATCGTCTGTGATTTATAGTGCGTTATTAATAAAAAAGTTATATGCTATTTTATGAAATAGATAGAGATAGAAAGTGGAGAAAAAAAAGCAGTGGGAAATTGTATCCGTATCAGCACTCGTATTCGTATTTTTGATTTTCGCATCTCTTAATTTAGGCTCTGTCGAGATGCCTTATTCATACTGGCAGCCATCAAAAGCGGGAGTTGCAGACGTGGTCACATTTGATTTCGGTAGCGTTCAGCAAGTGAAAGAGCTTTATATCTTCGTAGGCGATGCAAACCGAACGAAATTAGATGTTTATGGCGATAACGATGAGTTTCTTTCATCTTATGATAACAACCCGGCAGAGCATGTGCACTTCTGCTCCTGGGAACGGATAAATTTGGGGCAGAGGAGTACCAGCGCCATCAAGTTCGTCTTTGGACCGGAATCGCGGGGTAAAATAGGCGAGGTCATTGTAATCTCCACGGAAAACAAAAAAATAGCGCCTGTGAATGTGAGTGGCGAAGCTGCTACGAGATTAGTTGACGAGCAGAGCGCAATAAAACTCCCGATTACACAACGGTATGGTGCGTACTTTGACGAGATGTATTTCGTGCGAACAGCGCAGGAGCATTTAAATCTTGAAGAGCCGTATGAATCAACACATCCACCACTTGGGAAGCTTATAATAGCCCTGGGCATTTTGTGCTGCGGAATGAATCCTCTGGGCTGGCGTATTGTAGGCGTTATTGCCGCTGCAGTGATGATACCGATTTTGTTCCTTTTTGGTAAACGGATGTTTAAAAGCTCAGTAGCGGGCTTTTTCGCTGCTTTCCTATTGACTTTTGAGTTCATGCATTTCTCATTGGCTCGATTGGCGACGGGAGAGATATATATCCTCTTCTTCACCTTATTGATCTTTTACTTTGCCTTCGATTATTTCTCTAAGCAAGAAGAGGGAGCTAAAAAAGGCAGTTCTCTTTTCATCTCGATTATCCTTGTTGGGCTTTGTTTCGCTGTGAAATGGACTGCCATTTTTTGTTTAATTGCAATTCTGATCCTTTTATTCATCAGTAATATAAGAACTAGAAAGCCGATATTTAGCGATTATAAAATAGTTTTTGCTGCGCTCTGCGTTTTTGCAGCTATTTATATTGCAACTTACATCCCTTACATGTTCTCTGGTATGGGGCATGCGCTTTTCGATATTCACAGAGTGCCTTTATATCTGAAATACATCTCGGAATACCTGGCTGTGGGCAATGTGAGTATTACTCCGCCCGCACCATTAACCGTTTTTGATTCGCAACTGGGCATGTTCGGATACCATGCCACGATTAATGCCACGCATCCTTTCTCTTCGCCCT
The DNA here is from genome assembly GCA_013180565.1 of Candidatus Methanophaga sp. GoMg3.2. The sequence goes on from QBUN01000418.1 coordinate 19,303, forward strand.
GGTGGTCATGGCCACTTATGCTAAAACCGCTTTGGGTCTATTCTAACTCTTGGGACACAATGGTTTCGTCAATTGTTCTGATGGGTAATCCCGCGATATGGTGGGGCAGTATTCCGGCATTGGTTTTAATTGCCGCGACGTTAGTGCGAGATAAAATAAGAAGAGAAAGGGCGGATTTCGTGTTACTCTTTATTCTAATCCCTTTTTTACTGCTATGGATCCCATATGCCCTCATCTCAAGAATCCTGTTCATCTATCATTTTGCCCCGGAAGTGCCATTTATGATCTTGGCTATTACTTTCTGGCTAAATAGATTATGGCAGGATCATTCACATCGTCACGAGAAGAAGATCGTGGTCAATAGGATTTTAGTCATTTCGTTTCTCATTCTTACCGCTATACTATTCTTACTCTTCTATACTGTTCTATCCGGTTATCCCGTATCGTATGAGTATAAAGAGCGTTTGCGCTGGCTAAGTGGTTGGATATTTTGAAGAAGTGCAATAAATAGAGGATAGGAAATCATAAATACTTATTTCGTATTTGTATATAGCTAATCTTAAAAACCACAAGATTCCACAAGATTAACACAAGAAATTAGGGTTGATCGGGATGGGATAGCCAACAGTTTATTAAAGCCTGATTACTATTCATGAATTGTTTTCTCGATGATAGAATATGCTATCAGACCAGGTGCATATAAAGATCACGGTTTATTTTATTTTATAGGACACTGCCAAGTAGTTATGTATAAAAAGTAACTATCTGAAATTATGATGACTAAAATGAAGAAAATAGCTTTTCTTTTGGTCCTGTGTGTCTTTGGCGGTGTCCTTGTAGGATGCATTGAGCAAAATCAATCTGAATATCAAAGAGTTTTAGTAACGCAAGTAGTAGATGGCGATACGATCACAGTTGAAGGAGGACTGCGGGTGCGACTTATAGGCATTGATGCCCCAGAAAGAGATGAAGAATGTTACGTCGAAGCAAAGGAATACTTGAAAAGCATGATACTGCATAAAGAAGTAGATTTAGAAAAGGATATTACAGATAAAGATCAATACGGACGTCCCTTAAGATATGTGTGGTTGAATAATAAACTTGTAAATGCTGAAATAGTTAGGGCTGGGGTCGCAATTGCCAAACAATATGATCCTGATACTAAATATCAACGCATTATTGCAGATGCTGAGCAGGAAGCCATAGAAAAGCAAGTGGGTTGCTTATGGTCTCCGGAAGTCCAATCGACAACTATCTTGGTACCTACCTTAACACCTACTCACACACCAACGCTGCCAAGAAGTGTAAATGCTAAGGCGGGCGAAACATCTTACGTAAATGAAGCCTTGCCTCCAGCTCCCCCAACTCATATATTAATTAATGAAGTTGAAGCAAACCCCCCGGGAGAAGATCCCGGAAATGAGTGGGTCGAACTTTATAATCCCACATCAGTGGATGTAGACTTATCAGGTTGGACATTAAAGACGACTCATGGAAGAATAGGAAAGGTTACTTGTTCTGGAACAATAGATGCAAATGGTTATCGCGTTTTTGGAAAGGTTTCTCAGTGGCTTGATAATGAAGGGGATTCTCTAATTTTAAAAGCGTGGATGCTCTTAAACTAAATGATACTTATAAAGGGTAAAAAGTGAAATATATAGTATAGGGTAAATGACTTACACAAAAGAACAAGGAAAGCAAAAGATTAAAGAACTCGTTGAGCGATTCCGGTATAATCTTGATGTTTACAAAAAGTCAACGTATAACGAAACACAAGTAAGGCGGGAATTCATTGACCCTTTCTTTGAAGCCTTGGGCTGGGACGTGAGCAATAAACAAGGCTATGCAGAGCAATACAAGGATGTAGTTCACGAGGATGTAATAAAAGTAGGGCATTCAATAAGAGCACCAGATTACAGTTTCAGGATTGGTGGACAGCGGAAGTTCTTTGTTGAAGCGAAGAAACCCGCAGTGAACATAAAAGAGGACGTCCACCCCTCATATCAACTGAGGCGGTATGCTTGGAGTGCAAAACTACCTTTATCTATTGTAACGGATTTCGAGGAGTTATCGGTATTCAACTGCCAGATCAAACCAAATCATACGGACAAAGCCAGCATAGATCGGTTTGCATACTATACGTTTGACGAGTATCTCGATAAGTTTGACGAGATCTACGACGTATTCTCAAAGGAAGCGGTACTCAAGGGCAGTTTCGATCGGTACGCGCAATCTACAAAGGGCAAGAAGGGCACTGCGACAGTAGATAGCGAATTCTTAAAGGAGATAGAGAGCTGGCGTGAGATGCTGGCTAAGAATATCGCGCTGAGAAATCCTAATGTGAGTATATACGAGTTGAACTATTCGGTACAGAAGATAATAGATCGCATAATCTTCCTGCGGATTTGTGAAGATCGTGGCATTGAGCATTACGGGCAGTTGCAGACAAAGGCAGAATCCGGTGACGTGTACATGCATTTGCTGAACCATTTTAGATTGGCGGAATCGAAATACGATAGCGGGATATTCGATTTCGACAGCGATGGGATAACGCCAGGGTTGACAATAGACGACAAGGTCTTGAAGACAATTATACAGGATCTGTATTATCCGAAGTCGCCATATGAGTTTTCTGTGCTCGGAGTAGAGATCTTGGGCAATGTGTACGAGCAGTTTCTGGGTAAGGTCATTCGGCTGACCGCAGGGCATCAGGCGAAGGTGGAGACGAAGCCGGAGGTTAAAAAAGCGGGTGGCGTGTATTATACGCCTCAGTATATTGTTGAATATATTGTCAAGAACACGGTAGGTAAATTAGTTGAGGGGAAGACGCCAGAAGAGATTGCAGCGATTAAAGTTCTGGATCCGGCATGCGGTTCCGGTAGTTTCCTTATTGGAGCATATACGTATCTGTTGCGGTATCATCTGGATTGGTACCTGAACAACAAGCCTAAAAAGCATAAAGAGGCGGTGTTTCAAGTTAAGGAGAATGAGTGGTACTTAACAACGGCGGAAAAGAAGCGGATTCTTTTGGATAATATCTTTGGTGTTGATATTGACCAGCAAGCGGTTGAAGTGACGAAGTTGAGTCTGCTTTTGAAGGTGCTGGAGCACGAAAGCGGGGAGAGTATAGATCAGCAAATGAAGCTGGGGCTGGAGGGTGTGCTGCCGAATCTGGGTGATAATATTAAGTGCGGGAATTCGTTGATCGGGCCGGAATATTATGAGCAGCAGCAGGAGACGCTGTTTGACGAAGAGGAGATGAGGCGGGTTAATGTGTTTGATTGGGATGACGACAAAAAGGGGTTTGGGGGGATTATGCGGCGTGGGGGGTTTGATTGCGTGATTGGTAATCCGCCGTATGTCCGGCAAGAGGCTCTCGGATATAAATTTAAAGAATATGTAAAGGAACATTATGAGTGTTTTGCTGGAACCGCCGATCTGTATGTGTATTTTATTGAAAAATCACAATCCCTATTGAAGAGAAAGGGTTACTTTGGCGTTATTTGTTCAAACAAATTCATGCGGGCAAAATATGGGGCAAATTTGAGGGATTTTATTGCTAATAAAATAAAATTGTTACAAATTGTGGATTTTGGTGAGTTACCCGTCTTTCAAAGTGCTTCAACATTTCCGGCGGTTCTCTTAACCCAGAAAGAATCTATTAAAGAACAGCATTTTACGTATGCGCCTATTAAACGATTAGATTTTAAATCATTATCCGAGGCAGTGGGTTCCCTAGGTAAGCAATTGGATTCTTGTTCACTTCAAGGGGGAAATTGGACTTTGGCAAGTGAAAATGAAATAAAATGTATTGAAAAAATTAGAAATAGTGGAGAACCTTTTGGAAATTATATAGAAAGCAAAATCCATTACGGGATAAAAACAGGTTTGAATAATGCTTTTGTCATCGATGCAGAAACTCGTGAGAGATTAATTACTGAAGATTTTAATGGTGCAGAATTAATGGCACAATCGAAAAAGTCAGTGATTTTTTAATTTTTCATCCATCGGACCCAACATTTTCATCGTGTTTGCAAATCAAATTACTATAACGTGATCCCACATTGACTTCCTATCAAAAATCCACATTATTCTTATCCAAAACTGTACCAGAACATCAAAAACTGCCATTATACGAGTAAAAAGGCGATAGCTACCGCTAACCACGGCTCTTCATTCACGCCAATTTGAATAGTAAAAGTCTTACCCATGATCCAAAAAAGGTACGAACATCAAAAACGCTTCCAGTAGGGTCTTTTTACATCCACCTAGCAGTCCAGCCCTCTTCATCGCGGATAATTTCATCTGGTTCTCAATTCCCTTATCAGTCCTGAGTTGCTTCTTTCTATGCGTTTTCAAGCTTGTTGAGTAGTAGTTCTCGACCCCATTGTTCGTAGCCGGCGCATCTTTCACGAAATAGAACGCTGTAAAATGCACCCAGTTCTTCTCAATCTTTCTCAGACGCTTCTGAACGGGCTTTTCAAAAGAATCTATTTTCTCCATCAACTCATCAAATACCCTCAAAGCCCCAATATAAGGGCGCTGCTCCAAATTCCTCTTCTTTCGTCTCCGTTCTAGCTCCCGCTCATGTACAAATGTCCTAAAACTCGCCATCTGCTTCCTGAGCCACGCCCTGTACGCCTTTTTATCCCCCGCCCTCATCACTTGCTCTTCTTCCACCAGGCCCCGCAAGAACTCGAGTTCCGCATCCCTGTTGTAGAAGATGTTCAACATCCGGTATTTCACCAATTCCTGCTCGATAGTCGTATTATTAGGGAAATCGGCGACAATTAGCTTGTCCAAGTGCATGAGACAATACTGATGAATCAAGTTCTCGCCGAAGAATTCCTCAAATATCCCGGGATAGCTCGGATAAAGGTCCGTAACAACAAATGTGCGCTTGTTTGGGTCCAGATACTTCACTAGAAAGGCCATGATGGTCGCGGGGTCTTTGCTGTTGTACAGTTCCTCGGCAATCGGCTGGCCGGTAACGCCGTCCAGCAGGGTCAAGCGGAATTTCTGTGTCCTGCCCTTCTTCGGATGCTGCTCGTCATAGAGAACAATCCTGATGTCTTCTGCGGGGGGGATAATTGTTTCCTCGACTGAATCGGCGAACGCATTGAAGATGGTATCCCGTCCCTGGGGGTAAATGAGCACCATTATATCTGAGATACCCTGATATGAGACATGATGAAGCCTCAAAAGCTTGTTAATCATGCATGTGATGCCAAAGAAGTCCTCTTTCAACTTTTCCCAGAAGCTACGCTCTTCTTCACAGTTATTATTACATCAGG
>QBUN01000332.1 GCA_013180565.1 Candidatus Methanophaga sp. GoMg3.2
TTTTAGAAAAGTGGAAGATGACTACATGAAAAACACCTCCTTATAAATCGGAGAAGAAGGAGGTGCAATATGGATATAGGATTGGATGTACATAAAAAGATGAGCTACTATTCGATGGTAGACCGTCAGGGAACAGAAGTGAAGAAATGCAGATTTGCAACGACACGATAAGGTTTGAACGAATTTGCAAGCACTCTGCCAGAAGGAGCAAAAGTGGCGATCGAGGCTTTGACGTCCGGTATCTTTGTATATGAGTACCTGGATGGCAAGAGGATAGAGGTGCATTTGGCACACCCAGTTTATGTCAAGCCGTTTGCGAAGAAGCATGTGAAGACGGACAAAGTGGATGCGAGGGTGTTAGCACAATTGTTGAGGATGGATTACTTACCGGAGAGCTACGTTCCAGGGGAAGATATAAGGGATCTAAGAACGATAGTGCGACATAGAGCCAGCTTTGTTCGTTTAAGAACTTCAATAAAGAATAAAGTACATGCACTGCTAGCGATAGAGGGTGTTCAACCGCCAAAGGTAAGCGACCTATTTGGAAGGAAAGGGATGGTGTTTCTGAAAGAAGTGGAACTGCAAGAAGCAAGGAGGACCGCTTTAGATGTTTACCTGGAAGTGCTGGGAATTCTAGGTAAGAAGATCAATGAGGTAGAGGCAGTCCTACGCGAGAAGGCTGAAGTAACAGAAGAGGCAATGGGGTTGATGAGTATAGTCGGTATAGGATTCCACAATGCATTACTTGCCCTGAGTGAGCTAGGAGAAATAGAGAGATTCAACAAACCGAAAAGTTTCGTTAGTTACGCAGGATTTGCACCAAAGGTCGAACAATCCAGAGACTATACAAGGTACGGGCACATAAACAAGCATAGCAACGGATTTCTAAGATGGGCCTTAATACAGAGTACAAGAGCGGCAGTTCATTCAGCAACACCAAATCGCTTCCAGAGAATCTACAATCGGCTAAAAGCAAGAAGGGACGAAAAGGTGGCAATTGTTGCAACAGCTCGTCACATGGCAGAGTCGGTCTATTGGGTACTAACAAAGAAGGAATCTTACAAAGGATGAAAGAAGGCAATAAGAGCCTCGTATTTTTCATGATCCCCTAGAGGATCGCCAAAATGAGTGGATGCCGCCAAATACTAACGACACGTAACCATGTACCCACAGAGGTGCGAAGAGATGAATGTCGAAAAAGGAAGGTTTAATTAACAGGCCCAAATCATAGACCAAAAAAAAGATTAAACCATCCAAATAGAAGAAGCTCGCAGTATTAAGGAAGGGAAAGGAGACGATATAGGCTACTTTACGAAAGGGCCCGAATATAGACGATAGAGGGGCAGAAGTTTTCTATTATTTCTATTAATAACCGCTTATTTATACATGATATTATGTGATGACGTCAGACAGTGAGAAAACTCAAAAATTAATGATTCCCTTGCTTTTAATTCACATTTAAATGCTATATCAGGTCTATTTTTCATACAAACTGATGTTTCTACACGACCTGACATTTACATTAAAAAAAACATCATAAATATATAGGTGGTGTTTTTCAGAGATGGAAATAAAGATGAAAGGCAAAGCGATAATATGTATTGCAATGATTGTTGCAGTATTAGCTTCAGCAGTTGGAGCCGTGTCGGCAGCAGATGAGTCTGTAGTGGAGTTTAAAGACCAGGGATATGCAATCAAAATAACTTTCCCTGATGGTGAAGGAATAGCACACACTGGATCAAAAGAGATTGTGCTTAGAGATCGTTGCAATGCTGAGGATGTTAATTTGATAAATGTTTATGGACGGGATGCATATGAACCAGTAAATATTTCGATTGAAATTGAAGGAGATTCAAACATACGTTGGTCCATTTTCAGATGGAAAAACTCTGTCAATTATCCATTTTATATGCCAGTTTACGCGGACACAAGAACAAAGGAGTTTAGGGTTCAACGTGCAGATCATAAGCATGAACATTTGACGAGAAGCAGAGTATATAAAATTATAGTTCGTGAGCTAGATAAGGAATACCAACCACAGCTTGATATTTACTTTACGCTGGTATTAAATGGCAAGACTATTCCGGAGATAAAGCCGACAAACAAACCACCAGTTGCAAACGCAAGTTTGCGTTGCGTAAACGTAAGCGGAAACGTCCTTGAAGAAGTGCTTTTCGCACCTATTCGTAATGTGGAAGTAAGATTAACAAGCATTGAAGGACCAACGGGCGTTTATTCAACGAATGAAAATACAACTCTTGCGAGAATAACTCCCGAAGGTGATTACTATATCAGAGTTCCGCCTGGTGTGTATTCTATATGCGCTATGGCGTTTGGCTACATCCCATCTCGCGGATTGGGCGGAGAACGAATGGAGCTCCCAGCCGTTGATCTCACGGGTCAGTTGACAACAGAACACCAGAACCTCCGCCTCCTTCGGTTACCCTGTACTGTCTTTGGCAACGTCACGGATAACATAACCGAACTGCCAATCAACAAAGCTCATGTTTCGTTAGACGGCCCTCCTCATATCTATCCGCCTCATCCCAACGTTAGAATAAAAACCGAAACAAACGCCTCTGGCAAATATCGCTTTATCTTAACATTCGGTGTGCACCCGGGAGGACTATATAATATCTCAGTGAGCAAGTCCGGATACTTGACTAAAACACAAAACTTCACATTAAATTGGAGTAACGTCATTACCGATTACTATAAGTGCCCACTCTCGCCCCTGGATTATAACCCCCCAATCGTGAATTTTTCACTGCTCTCTGGGCCATCAGAGCTGCCAGACCTGACACTTGTCCTTGACGGCATCCAGATCATTTTCAATGAAAATATAGCCACAATATCCGCAACAATACACAACATTGGAACTGTTGATGCAAGTAATATTGTTGTTCAGTTCTTCGATGGCGATCCCGATGCAGGTGGAACTCAAATCGGAACAGACCGGAAAATATCAGGTATTGCACATGATAGCTCTGGAACCGTGCAGGTGACCTGGACAGCAATCCCTGGTACACACGACATTTTCGTGCGGGTAGACCCATACGATACCGTATTAGAATCCCGAGAGGATAACAATCAAGCTTATAAACAGATAACAATTGGTGGCGCAAAAACAATTTACGTTGATGACGATTTCACGGACAACCCCGCAAATCACCGATGGGATAGAATACAAGAAGGGATAAACGATGCAGATGATGGCGATACTGTTTTGGTTTATAACGGTACATATACTGAAACTGTGGACTTGAATAAGCGACTAACGCTAGTAGGCGAAGAAATGCCCAAGATAGAAGCTCACGGTTCCGGAGATGCTATCCACGTAACGGCAGATAACTGTACAGTCAAAGGATTCTGTTGTGTCAATGCGCAGCCATCGCCCTATGCGGGGATACATGTAGAATCATGCAATAACTTTATTGTGGAGAATACCTGCAAGGATAACTATAAGGGCATCTACCTGTCGGGCTCTTCGAACGAGATTTGGAATAACATTGCAAACTATAACAACAAGTCGGGGATCACCCTTTCTGGCTCAGATAACAATAGGATAATAGGTAATGATGCATCAAACAATGTTAACTATGGGGGGATATACTTATACTTATCAAACAATAACGAGATACAAAATAACATTGCAAACTATAACCACGACGACGGTATTTGTCTTTTAACATCAAACGAGAACAGGATGGCAAACAACACGGCAAAGGACAATGGAAGAGATGGCATCCACCTTTTTAAATCAAGCAATAATAATATTCGGAATAACATTGCAAACTATAACCACGACGACGGCATTGGACTTTCAAGATCAAGCGAGAACATAATAGTAAACAACACGGCTAAGGACAATGTTGACGATGGAATCGTCCTTTTTGATTCGAGTAACAACAATATTTATCTAAACAATTTTGTAGACAACGCTAATAATGCATATTCCTATAATTCAAGCAATATCTGGCACTCCACATCAGAAATAAGCTACACTTACAACAGCCAAAGTCACACAAACTTCTTGGGCAATTACTGGAGCGATTATAAAGGTAGCGATACAGACGGAGATGGAATTGGCGGTTCCGCATATAGTATAGACGGGGATGAAGATATCTGCCCTCTGATGAAGCCGTGGGAGAGCTACTTTGCGCTTCAAGTAAACTGGCCACCACACAATCCCACACTAATACCAGACAAGCCAGAACCACAACCAGCAGGAACCGCTATTACGTGGTCTGCTTCTGCAACAGAACCCGATGGCGACACGCTTTACTATCGGTTCTGGATAAAAGGTCCTTCCACGGGTGATTTGTGGACAATAATACAGGATTGGAGTACTGATAACACTTTGAGTTGGCACACAACCACAGCCGACATAGGTGATACCGACATCGCGGTTTGGATACGAGACGGGCATCACGAACCGACAAACAGTCATGACCTCGAGATGGTAATCTCTAACTATCAAATTGTATCGGGCACATGCAAAGTCCAAATTACGTCAGACCCATCGGACACGGACCGTCCATCACTAGTATATGCCAATGGTTTTTATTACGTGGCATATCAGTCAATCGAAAAGAGCCACGGCATCTATATAAAGAAATTCGACGCCCTGTGGAAGTTCAAGAAGAAAGAGGAAGTAGTAAGCGGTAGCGCGTACTATGACAGCCCATCATTAGCATTCGCAAATAATAAATTATATGTCGTATATATATCAAATGCAGAAGGTGCTAATAAGAACGATTACGATGTGATTGTCAAGGAATACAATCCGAATTCATTCGCATGTACAAGTGGCGAGAAATATCTTACTACACTGCAATCATGTCAGGACTTGCCCGCTCTCTACTATAATGACGGGTACTTCTACCTGGCTTATCAATCCTGGGAGACAGGGAATGGCGATATATACATCAAGAAATTTGATTCTAATTGGAACCCGCTAAAACAAGTTCGTGTGACATCGAAAAGCTCCCTTCAGGACGGACCGTCCATAACATATGCAGACGGTTACTTCTACGTGGCTTATTACTCTATGGAGACCGATAATCGAGATATATTCGTGAAGCGGCTCAACACAAACTTGAATCTCGACGTGTTCAAGAAGCAAATCACGTTCGAAACATCACGTCAAACTTATCCATCAATAGCCTTCGTCAATAATCAATTCGCAATAGCATATGCATCCACCGAGACCGGAACGTGGGGTATATACATGAAGAAATATGACAAGAACTGGAACTTCATCGAGAAGATGAAGGTTGTAGATGACAATTCAGCCCATGAGCGGCGACCTTCTATCACTTATGCACAAAATGATTTGTGGATAGCGTATGTGCGGTATTTAGAGGAAAGTGATAATTGGTACACATTCGCGATAATTCCTGGTTGTGAATAGTCAAAAGTTCAGGAGTATAGATAGACGTTGTTCGTAGTTGGCCCCAATTTTCCAGCGAAATCACGATATCCACAAGTTTTACCACAGAGTGCGCAGAGAACCCAAGCGTGGATTGGAACGCTCTTGTCTTAAACTCTGCGCACTCGGCGATCTCCGCGGTGATAAATCACGGGATTCTTTAGACTGTTCCCTCTACGGTAAACATGCACACTAATACTATTTGATGAGCTCACGCAAAACCGAAATCACTGCATCTAGCTCATCCTTACTTATAACCAGTGGCGGCACCAACCGAATCACGTTATTAGAAGTGCAATTAATTAATATGCCGCGTTCGAGCGCATCAGCCACTATTTCTGCACATGGTTTCGTTAATTCGATCGCGATCATAAGCCCTTTTCCTCTTAGCTCCTTCACTATTGGATTGGACCCGATTCCAACAGCATCCATGAAATATTCACCGAGCTCTTTTGACCGAGCCACTAACTTTTCCGCTTCTATCACTTTTATAGCCGCTAATGCAGTGGCACACGCCAACGGATTACCACCAAAGGTAGACCCATGCTCACCGACTTCGAATTCTATGCCCTCTCTAGCGAGCATTGCTCCTATTGGGAATCCCGCACCCATTGCTTTTGCTAATGTCATTATATCCGGCTCTACACCCTCATGGTCTTTACAGAACCATTTACCTGTACGTCCAAAACCTGTCTGTATCTCATCTAAAATCAATAATACGCCTTTATCGTCGCATATATCCCTTACCGCTTTCAAATACCCACCTGAAGGTACGATTACGCCAGATTCACCCTGTATAGGCTCTAATATAACTGCCGCAGTGTCTTTATCGATTACAGCACCAATTGCTGCTGCATCGTTGTATGGCACGAATTTTACGTCTTGCACTAATAACGGCTCAAATACGGCTCTCAACCGTGTCCCGAACGTTGCACTCAGGGAACCGATGGTTCGGCCATGGAAACTGCCCTCCGTAGCTATAAATTTGTGCTTACCGGTCGTTTTAATTGCCAGCTTCAATGCCGCTTCTACACTTTCCGCACCCGAATTGCAGAAAAAACTTTTGGCCATGCCGCTTATCGCTGATAGCTTCTCCGCAAGTCTCACCTGCGGCTCGGTATAATACAAATTCGAGATGTGCATTAGCTTATCCGCTTGCTCTTTTAACGCTTTTAACACTACCGGGTGGCTATATCCTACGGCATTTACTGCAATCCCTGCAACGCAATCTATATACTCCTTTCCTGTGTAATCCGTTACTTTTGCGCCTTTGCCTGATTCTATCACTATTCGCGGTCTCTTGTAGACCGGCATCATGTACCTCTTTTCCTTCTCGAATACCTCTTCCTGGGACATCTAACTAAATCACCTCTTTTGCGAGAGCTCCATTTCACTCATTAGATTTATAAACGCGCTTTATCATAAATTTTATAGGAACATAGGAATAAGAAGGTTGTATTTGTATAGCGAATCTTAAAAACCACGAGATTTTACAAGAGTAACACAAGAAGATAATGCAGGATACCGGTTTAACTTGCATCGTCTTCTATATAGATACAAAGGGAAGAAATAGATGAAAGCGAAGGAAATAGCGATAAAGGGGAAGGTACACGATGTTGGATATCGGCTATTTTTATTGAGCGAAGCGGAAAGCGTATTCATCGAAAAATTCGATGCGCGAAATGTATTGGTAGAGGGCGAGCAGCACTTAATTGTTCGGGTTGAAGGAGTGGAAGAGCGGATTAAACGGTTTATTGCGTTTGCGGAATCGAACTATGCACCAGGAGCTTCTGTAGAATCAGTGGAAGTAAAGGATTATGGAGAAGAGGTAAGGAGTATTGACTCGTTTAGGCAATCTTTGATGGTTTTTCAGCTTTCGAAGATGGCGCAGGCGGGGGTAGGTATGCTTAGGAAGCAGGATACCATGCTCGGTAAAATGGATGCGATGCTTGAGAAGCAAGACGAGACGACAAGTGTAATAAAAGAAGGATCGGAAAAGACGAGAGAAGTTACAATGGCAGAGGGCGAGAAGTCAAGAGAAGTTACAATGGCAGAGAGCGAGAAGACGATAGAAGTTGTAGAAAAGGTAAGGGAAGAAGTGGAAAAGACGGGGAAAGTCGTGAGTGTGGAATCAGAGAAGACAAGGGCGGTTTTGAAAGAGAAGATAGAGGAAGATGTAGAATGGATAAAAGGAGAGATCATAGGGATTAAGGCAACTCTTGAGAAGGTAACAGAGAAGGTTGGTGTGGATTGAACAGGCTGTCCCTCATTTACCCAACAACCAATAGAAATTATACAAAAGTACAAAAATCTAAAAAACGCTTCCTTTCTAACTGAATGCACATTTATAGCCAGACTTTTCTCAAATTGCAAAAATACCACTTAGAAGAATGCATATCTTAGTTTCAACCGAAATTAAACCGAAAGGTTTTTATTATGGCATGCACAACTATTCTTTAGTTATAATAACGAGGCAATTGTAACGGATGGCGATACGAAGCGATAAAATAGGGCAATCTTGGCTATTGCCCCCTGCTGTTAGTGAACTCATACCAGAAGATCATATTTGCAACTTGGTTGAGGTAGTAGTGGATAACATGGACGTTGGTGAAATTGAGCAGAAGTACAGGTCCGGACCGGGGAATCCTGCATATTCTCGGCGGATGTTGCTAAGAATAGTGATAATGGCGTCTGCTGATGCCATTTGGTCTTCGAGAAAGATAGCGAAGCTAGCTCATGAGAATGTAGTGTATATGTATCTAACAGGGCATGAGAAGCCTGATTTCCGAACGATATGCAATTTTAAAAAGGAGTGTGAAGGACTAATTGAAGCGGCGTTCAAGGAAACCGTCACGATTGCTAAAGCATTAGGAATACTTAACTTGGAGCACATATCAACCGATGGTACCAAGATGAAAGCAAATGCTTCAAACAAGCACACGCTGAGTAAGGAAGAGATAGAGTGGATAAGAAGAATAATAGCGAGAGGGATTGCGATAGATAAAGAGGAGGACAAGCTCTACGGAGATAAGAGAGGTGACGAGCTGCCTCCCGAACTCAATACGCAGGAGAAGATTCGTGAGAAGATAAAGGAGATTGAAGAAGCTTCCGGCCAGAAAATGAAGGGCGCGGCGAAGAAAATTATCGTGCAGCATGTGCTTGGCGATGAAAAAGATAAGGCGGCAATAATGAAAAAGCTCGATAAGGCAGAGGAAGAGCTTACAAAGAGTGGACAAGGTGCCGTCAGCATAACCGATCCAGAATCACGATTTATGGAGAACAAGAAGAAACGTAAAGAGTTATCATACAATCCTCAGATAACGGTAGACCACGATTCGGGTATAGTTCTTGCTAATGGCGTTACT
>QBUN01000331.1 GCA_013180565.1 Candidatus Methanophaga sp. GoMg3.2
TCAACGTAATAAAGAATAGTGCATTATATGCAGTAGGTGTAAAATTAGGAGATTTGGCTGTAAAGTTGCCAATGTTTAAGAGATCGTTAGAATTTGCCGGAAAAACTGTGAATAAACTATTTGAAAAAAAGGAATGAACGTTACACTCTAAAATCTGTAGTAAGTTCTGATAAGTAAAATAAAACAAGGTTAATTATATAATGAGAAGCGAATATAAAAGGATGGTGAAGTGATTATGAGCAGAATTTTAATCTTTAATGCCGGCATACCGCCGATTGATACAAGAATGCCGGCATCAGGCGACGGGCTTAGAGCCTGGCAATTGTATCAGGGGCTCAAATTACATGGATTTGATGTGCATTTATCTATACTTAAAGAGACGTATAACAAATTTAAAACCGTTATCCCTGATGAATTTGGAAACGTAGTATTTGATTCTACTTTAGGTAGCCAAACCGAAATAATCAAGAAAGTTCAACCAGACGTTATTTTATTTACTCACTGGCCAACGGTACTTATCAAATATACCGATGTTCCCGTAGTAATAGACTTTCATGGCCCTCATATCATAGAGAGATATTTTCAGAAACATAGAACTCTTGATGAAAACATTAGAGAGAAATTGTATAAAATCCGAACAGGTGATTTCTTTACATGTGCAGGAGCATATCAGAAATACTACTTTATAAGTTGGCTGCTTGAAGCAGGAGTGATGGATATTATTTACGAGAAAAACATTTGTAACGTTCCAATTTCATTAGATCCAAACCTACCACAGATTAACTATAATAAGAAATTAGAGAAACCAATAAGGTGTGTGTATAGCGGCATGTTTCTACCGTGGCAAGACCCGTTTAATGCTTTTGCAGTGATGTCAGAAGTGTTCAATAAAAACAAAGAAGGCGTTTTAGAAATTTTTGGTGGTAAACATCCTATTCATCAAATAGATACGAAAGCATTTGATGACTTTATCAAAAAGAATAAAAACAACTCTTATGTGAAGTTTAAAGGGATCATATCAAGAAACGAATTGATTGAAAAATACAAGAATGCTCATGTAGCTTTAGATTTAATGAGCTGGAACTTAGAGAGAGAATTAGCATTTACAACAAGGACTGTAGAGTATTTATGGGCTGGTTTACCGGTTATTTATAATAACTATGCCGAACTTTCAGAATACATAGAAAGATATAAAGCAGGATGGTGTGTTGATCCTGATAACCCAGAAGAGATACGAGAAGTGATCGAGCAAATTCTTGATTATCCAGAGCAGTTAGTTGAGTATAGTATGAACGCACAAAAGCTTGTAATAGATAATTTCACGTGGGATAAAACGATAAAGCCTTTGGTAGAATTTTGTAGAAATCCGAAGAAGAGAGATAGATGCTTGGATAAAATCTCTAAGAAAGATGTCTATATGCGTCCAGAAGTGTCAAAAAGAGCTATTCAGTGTTATAGAGACCACGGGATGAAATATACCACCAGAAAAATAATTGAATATCTAAAAGGCAATGTACGGTGAGTAGCAAATGATAATATATATATATTTACCCCGTTATGATATACCCATTCTTCTTAACACTTTATCCAGCGTTCTATGAAGTCTAACTGATTTGAGGTGTAACATTTTGTTTATTTCATATTGCAATTGGTTTATCTGAGCGTCTTTCTGTTCTGCATGCTCTTGCAATTGGTCTATCTGAGCGTCTTTCTGTTCTGCATATGACGATAATTGATGTCGCAGTTCTTCAGCTTCTCGCCACCATCTATCCGTTTGCTCTTTCTGCCAATCCAGTGCTTGTATAGGCACCGTAGAGCGATTTCTTAACCTTGTAGGATTGCTAAAAGCCAAATCTAAAGGAGCCGATGATAAATTCGACTTAATAGTCTTTAGATAATTATCGAAGTTATTCAAGGAAATAAGATCAGAACTACTATATGGATTCAGCTCACGCACCAACCAGTTTTTCCGTATAGATAGATGATTCAACCAGCACGAATGTACCTCTTGCGGATCCACTATCGCGCTCTCGGAATTATCACCAAAAAGACCACATATCTTCTGGTCATAGTATTCATTACTTTTATACAATTCAACAGGAATACCAAGCGCCATCAATAACATTGCTGTATGATATGAACTTACCAATGCAGAAGCATACTGGGTTCGCTTTAAACACGTGATGGTTTCTGGATATCGACAGGTTGCAGTTGCTGCCCCTATATCTATTATCTCGCCACACGGATCCGAGTTCATTAGTTGATATTTATGAAGTGCACAGAAGGTATCGCACACATCTGGTCTATCCTCCAGGTAACTTTGGAGCCAGGTAATATGAAAGCCTTCGTGATTTCTGATATAACGTCTGTATTTGTTGATTTTTTGTAAAAGAGGCATTTCATACCGTGTGTCTAGGGCATAGGAAGAAAGGTTGATATGAAGTAATAGGTTTGGTTCATTGTGGGGGCCGTTTGACGCAGAAATGTCAATTGATTTGTTAACCAGCAGCGCAATAAAATCTATGGCATCATCTCCTGTAAGAACCGATTCAATGCCTTCTTGTTTAGCATATTCGACACTTTTCACATCTCGGCACCCAAAGAATTTAGGCATTAGGGATTTAATTTCGTTACTAAACTTTCTGATAAAATTCTCAGAAATTTGTTGACCGGAAAAGAATAATTCCTCCGGCTGAAATACTTGCTTCAAATTTTTTAGCTCTGCTATCGCGCTTTCTCCCCAGTAGTCATTCAAAAACCCACCACCATATATATGAAATATTTTGGTCTTAGCTTTTAAACGGTTAATTGGTGTCAAACCATATGACTGAGCAGAATCACTTAAGTTCCCTAATATAATGAGATGCGTGACATCAAATCTACGTAAAAAGTAATCAATATCCCTTCTTGAGAAAATCACATTGGCATCAACACAGATGGCAAATTTTTGCGCTGAGTCTTGAGGGCAACTTGCACGAGCTCGTAAAAGGTTGCTTTCAAGCTGGATAACATCCCCGAAGTTCCAGTAACCTCTGAAACTGCCATAAAATAGAATGTCTAAGTCTAAAAACTCTTCACAACCATCCTTTGTTGCAACATAAATTTCTAAATCCTCTTTCATATTGTAATTCTCATTGTATTTGTAATTTGAAAAGTCAAAATTCTTGAACCAAGTAAAGAATTTTTCCGATTCGTATCTTCTACTTACTTCGCTATCAACGATAGCCACAGGAATGTGTTCTTGTATATCTTGCCACATAAATATCCCACTATCCTTTAAGTCAAATGTACCATAGATTAGATAGATTTGCACTAAATTGAGTATATCATTTTTAATGTTGAAATTGCATACTTCTGGGTCTATGTTTTCAAGAATTAATCCTACAATAGTTCTTAAGCATTTCTCACAATAACCGCAATTATATTCCTTATACTGCGACCAGCAGACTCGTAGATATGAAAGATAATGCGGATTGTGTTTCAATTTTTTTATTTTCTCTTGCCTACTTAATTCATAACCATCATGTATAATTTTGACGTCCGCCCATGAAACATTATTATCAACCAAGGGATCAGAACCCCATGGTTTTTTGAATTTCTTAGCATGCGATGCAGCGATATATGTAATTCCTATCTCTTCTGTTGTTAATGGTGCGCATAAACCCAATAGCATTAAACCATGGCTAACACGTCCCCACCAGCTTTCGATTCCGTATTCACTCGTTAACAAACTCTCGTTTGGTATCTCCCGTATATTTGTCTTAATAAATTGAACATTCACGCCCTCAACAGCAGCAAAATCAAGTAACTTACCTTTGACGGTATTCCAGAATTTGTACTCATTCAGTGGAATATCTGCGCCCCGTATTGAAATTAAAGTTGGTTGCTTATCCTTGTTTCTTATATAAGATGTCAGTGAGTCCACACCACCAGTAAACAGTAAAGCATATCCTTTGTTGTTGAATTTGTTAGAGATTACATTTTGCACGTGAATTTTACCCGAGAAAGAGAATTGGGGAAACCAGCCCTTAAATACTTGTTCTATTTTGTTCAAAGAATTTAAATACGATCTGTCGAGCTTTTCTATATACACATCTGCACCAGTAGCCCATGCAATTGGTATTACAATTGAAATGATAGGTATAGCTAAAATACTCTTGTCAACGTCTTCTATACTTTTGTCATATTCTACAACGAACTTATCAGTAAAAAAGAATTTGCTGATATTTTCTGAAGAAAACAGTTTAGCTACGAGCTTATTATTTGATGCCGTTATGTTAGATATTTTGATATACGGTTTGCTATTCGTTTTTTGCATTTTATCAGACGCTCTTTTCATTCTCCTCAAACGGTATTGCAGCAATCTTTTCTTCTTCTGGTTCACCGCGCCATATAAGCCCCGCCATTACTGTCATCTTCCTTATTATTTCATCTGTATTTAGTTAGGCACATAGCTAATTTATCCTTAATACATATAGGTAGGGAAAGAGAAAATCCTAACTTGATTTTATCACTACATGCGACTGTGAAAGCAGTTTTAGTCTTACCACTGCCCTTTCCTTTTCTGCTGTATTTTTAATCGCTATCTTCTTCATCCCTCCTTGAATATCACATTCCTTATCTTAAATTATACGATTTTCAATTCCATTTTTTTCTTATTTCAATTTCTCTACAAACTGCAAATACGTATCTACAACTTCCTCCGCAGCCCCGATCGCTATCACTTTCCCATTATCCAGAAACATCGCCCTTTCGCATAGATCCCTCACTGCCTCTACACTGTGTGACACAAAAACAATCGTTGTTCCATTTTTATTGATATTATTTATCTCATCCATGCACTTCCTCTGAAATTCTATATCCCCAACGGCTAATACTTCATCAAGAAGTAAAATGTCCGGCTCTGTCGCTATCGCGGTCGAAAAAGCTAACCTTGCATTCATACCTGATGAAAAGTTCTTTAGTTTCATATTCTCAAATCTTTTAAGTTCTGCAAACTCAAATATTGCCCTATATTTATCTTCCATCCTACCCCTTTTCACCCCCATCAGCGCACCATACAAAAAGACATTCTCCCTTGCCGTTAACTCAGGATTGAAACCAACGCCAAGCGCAAGAATCGGTGTTATCCTACCATTAACTATCAGTTCGCCTTCATCTTGATAGATTATATCTGCTATTATCTCAAGTAATGTGGTCTTTCCAGAGCCATTAGGCCCTGTGATACCAAAAATCTCTCCCTCTTTTACCTCAAACGAGACATTCTTCAAAGCCCAGAACTCGTCATACCTCCTTCTTCCCTTTACAAATGCCATTAATGCCTCGAATAGTGTATTCCGCCTTTCACTTGGAATTCTAAACATCTTTGATATATTCTTTCCGATTATCATCTCAAATCACTTCTGCAAATCTTCTTTGCAATCTCCCGAAAACTAAATGCCCCGCTATAAAAACTAAGCTTGAAAAGATGAGGACATAGCCAAAATCAATCACATTTGGAAATGCGTTGTAAAGCATTACACTTCTATACATCTCTATCAACCTAGTAAATGGATTTAACATGTAAATTGGCAGTATATTCGCAGGAATTATGCTTATTGGATACACGAGTGGACTTGCAAAGAATAAAATATTTACTACCACTTCCCATACCTGGTTTAAATCCCTGTAGTAAACAGTAAAAGCTGATAGAAACAGGTTCAAGCCATAAACTAATAAAAAATATACTATTTGAAGAATCGGAAGCAGTAGAATAGGGATACCTATTCTCACACCAAAGAAAACTAAAATAGGTATTAAAATGAGCAGTTCAATGAACGAACTAAAAAAATAGGATAATGTAGTGGTAATAGTAGGTATTTCTCGCGGTATTGATGTCTTCGTCACGATATGCGCCTTACTTATTATTGACATCATACCTACCGAAGTACCAATGGATAAAAATCGGAACACGAAAATGCCTATTAACAGATAAAAAGCGAAGTTCTCTACCTCAAATCTAAATACGTTCTTAAATACGAAGTATAAAACGATAGCAAGCAAAAAAGGACTTAATAGCGACCAGCCCACTCCTAATAAAGAGCCTCGATATCTCAGTTTAAACTCGGATGCTGTAAGAGTTCTTATCAAATCCCAGTTTTTAGTGATATAGCTAAACATCTTTTTACAAATCTTCATTCCTCCTAAATGGGCTAATTGGTTTGTTAATGACACTCCAAGTTTTAATATATTGTCTTATATCTTGTTTTGGAAACTTTCTCATACCACTTTCCCTCCTCCTTTTTCTTACCATCTTCTGAATGCCTTTTATCGCATCAATTTTAGATTTAAGGATCACCCGTCCTTGCCCCTTTATTGTATAGTATGGAATAATAGCTAAGTTCCTACCGATAATCCAGGGTAGCGATGTTACTAATAATTCCGTAGGGAAGTTCTTGATTGCATTCCAAATGATGTTTCTGTTCCCATGATACACCGAAAAGTCGGAGTTAAAACCAACAGTTCCACCGTGTTTATGATAGACCACCGCAGATGGAACATACATGCATTTCCATCCGCCTAACCTCGCCCTGAACGCAAGATCCACATCTTCCATGTACATGAAAAAGTCCTCGTCAAATAACCCTATTTCGTCAAGCATCGTTTTCCGATATAGTGCGGCACCCGCACATGGACCAAAAACATCCTCATATTTATCAAATTGTCCATCGTCCTCTTCAAACATACCCCTATCCCATGCCGCACCGCTTTTTGAAATGCAGATGCCGGTGGAATTAATAATATCCACCCTATCGTAAAAAAGCATCTTTGAGGCACACATACCAATTCTTTCGCTATGTTCCATTACTTTTAATAGTTCTTCGATCCAATCCGGTCTTGCGACAGCATCATTATTCAACGTTGCAATATATGCTCCCGCAGCATTTTCAATCCCTCGATTATTACCCCCGCAAAATCCAAGGTTTTCTCCATTTACCACTAACGTCACAGAGGGAAAGTTCTCTTCTACATATTTCACCGACCCGTCTGATGAGCTATTGTCCACGAGGATTATCTCTAAATTCTTATGGGTTTGATTAAGCAGAGAGGTAAGCGTTTCTTGCAGAAATCCCTTTCCATTGTAATTCAGCACGATGACACTAACTTTTTTCAACTCTACCCCCTTCTAAAGTGATTTGCCCTATCTGTTTCCACCACCATTCATTTTCTACATACCACCTTACAGTATCCCCCAGAACCTCCTCAAAAGTATATCTGGGCTTCCATCCAAAACTCCTGATTTTATCCGTATTTAATGAATTCTCCAACATATATCGAACGAAATTGTATCCTATAAATCCCGCTCCCCCTGTTATTAATATTTTCATTCTTTTCCCTTACCTCAACCGTGTTTCTCCCCTGGTGTTAATACCCAATCGTAAGGAAAGCACATGATTTTTCTCCCCGACAAAGAACTCGTTTATCGCCCTATATGTAAGTGAATCTTCCCTCGCATCATATAAAGCGACCTTCATTATCCCTCTTATGCAGGTGAAGTTATCAGTTTGCTTCTTGTGATAGTGCCATGCCTTAACTACCCCTGGATAAGCGGTAGTTAAGTAAACCTGACCGAACTTCTCAAATATCTCGTCATCTGCACGTAAGACCTCCATCAACCACCCCCTTTCATCAGGGACCACCCTCAAATCTTTTGTCTTCACTCCTTTTATCATATTCTCACCAATGCGTTATCGCCAATAATAAATTTATTTCCTTTTGGCAGTTTATTATTCTTTTCTATTATCACATCCCTTTCTGAGTTTAATATCTTACAATTATTGCCAATGCTTCTATAAGAACCGATGTAGCTATCCTTTATAACACAGTTCCTTCCTATGAGTGCAGGGCCTTTTATCTCCGAAGTTAAATCATCCAAAATTAAGCGATTTGCATGCGGAATATCCTCAGGCTTTCCTGTATCCTTCCACCAGCCGCTTACGACAGATGCTGTGACTTTTATGTTTTTTTCTTATCTTATCTTAGAAATCGTGGAGACATGCAAAGAGGAATCCATTGGTCTCTTTGCTTTTTATCAGTAGACCAATAGTGTATTCTTATTTATAGCCTGTCACCTTTTAGTTAGAGATATAAAGCCCAACAGGTGAGAGAAATGATTAATATTGAATTTACAGAAGAAGAGATGCAAGCTTTGAACTACGAGCGATTTCACCACCCCGACCCCCATGTACAGCGTAAAGTGGAGGCCCTTTAGTGGAAAAGCCAGAAACTGAGCTATAAAGACATATGCCATCTTACAGGAATCTCTCCAAATACCCTGCGCTGATATCTTTGGGCATATCTAAAAGGCGGCATCGAAGCGCTGAAAATAAAGACGGAAGATGCAACAACATTTGTGATAAAAAAAAAATGTTTTTACCTTTGCCTTTTTGGTGTTTATAGCCTAGTTTAGCAGCTTATGGGCAGCCTAACCAGTCTCCAAGTCCAGGTTGAGTACAATTAAGTCCAATCTCAATTGTCTTCTCTATACTGAACTGTCCAATAGTCTCCTCTTTACCGTAAGCAATTGTGTGATGCCGTTTGGCTGGATCTTTAGCTGCGAAGCCTATGTGTGATATACCGAGTACATCTGCCGATACTGTCTGCATTATTGATAACTCAGGCCCCTGGACAAGTCCCAGTGCAGCAACACCGTCACCATATGTCACAACAGTTTCTTTCTTCTGCAATTTCTCACATTGTACGAAGTTAGCGTCTGTAACTGCAC
>QBUN01000330.1 GCA_013180565.1 Candidatus Methanophaga sp. GoMg3.2
GTCCCGTTTTTAGCATACATGGGCGGCTTGATGTGTATTTATGGAGTTGTATTTGCACTGTTGCAGAATGACGTGCGGAAACTTCTCTCTTATCATATCATATCTCAGGTGGGCTACATGGTAGCAGGGGTAGGGATAGGCATGGTTATAGCACACGGGGAAATTACACACATGGGAATAAACGGCGGAATTGCACACGTTTTCAACCATATCCTGTATAAGGCACTGCTGTTTATGTGTATGGGGGCCGTGATATATCGGACAGGAAAAAGAAACCTCACGGAACTCGGGGGACTGGCGAAGAAGATGCCGGTGACGATGATAACATGCGTAATAGCAGCACTCTCTATTTCGGGTGTTGTCGGGTTTAATGGATTCGTGAGTAAAGGAATGGTAATACACGCCGCGGAACTGTCACACCTGCATATTCTTACACTCGTTTTGATGTTGGGTTCAATAGGTACTCTTCTATCTTTCTTGAAACTCACTTATTTCACCTTTTTCAAGAGAAATGATGAGATAGAAGCAAAGGAAGCACCGTTATTTATGCTTATTCCAATGTGCGTTGTAGCTTTCCTTTGCATTGCTTTCGGTGTGTATCCCCAGATGCTTTACGCTATTCTTCCGTATCCGGTTGTTCTCTATGATGCATACACACTCGCGCATATCGTAAGCAACTTGGAGTTATTGGCGGTGACCACGTTTATGTTCTTTGCATTTAGAGTACTGATTATGCCACATGAGCGGATAACGTATGATATAGATTACATATATCGGAAGGCCGGAAGAGGTATTATATGGTTCTGCGAGAACCCGCTGACGGCTTTTGCTAATGCTATGGACAGAGGAGTACATAGGCTCACCGATTCTGCTGTTTGGTTCAGTAGGAATCCTGCGGCGGCTTCTGTAGTATTGATAACAGCGACATGCACAAAGTTGCGGAACCCGTTTGCTTCTGAAGATATTGGGCAAGAGCGTGATCGGAAAGAAGAGAAGCCGCAACTTGTGGACGAGCCGATGGAGAAATTAAGCATAGGGGCCGGAGTGATGATAGTGCTTCTCTTCTTCGCTATTTATTTGATTGTTATGTTCATACACGGGTGGCTGTCACCATGAAACCACAAGATTACACAGATTCTCATAAAAAAGGAATTTTTATAAGCAGGTATGGATTATTTATTTATTTAAGATAAAATGCAACTCTTCAAGTCAAGATATGGGATTATGCCTGCTTGTGATGTGAAAGATATAGGCGAGTTAAAGCGGATAGTAGAAGAGACAAGCGACATAGAAGGTGTAGTGGGTTATAAAGTAGGGGCTATATTAGCATTGAAGTATGGATTACCCCATATATGTGAAACGATTTTATCATATACTGATCTTCCGATAATATACGACCATCAGAAATTAGGGTCCGATATCCCCGAAATATGTGGTGGCGACATATTAGCGGTTTGTAAGGCGGCGGGGATAAGTTCGGTCATAATATTCCCGGAAGCGGGACCGGAAACGTTAAAAGCAGCCGTTATTGGTGTAGGAACCGAAAAGCTAAATGAAAAGGTTAAGGGCTGTTTTAAGTTCGGCTTAACGCCGATAGTTGGTGGCGAGATGACACACAGTAAATATCTACGAAGTGAAGGCGGTTATATCGCCGATGATGCACCAAAGAGGATGTATATGGACGCTACAAAGTTGGGGGTTGAGCATTTCGTGATTCCAGGGACTAAAATAGAAAAGATGAGGGTGTACTGCACATTATTAGAACAGGAACTAAAAGAGCCGAATTTTCTCTTCCCGGGAATAGGTAAAGAACACCAGGGTGGCGATATAGTAGCGGCATTTGAAACGGTAAAGCATTTCCCGAGCTATGCGATCGTAGGTAGGGCGATATACGCTGCAAAAGACATCAAAGAAGCCACAAAACGGTTATGTGAAGTAACCCAAAGTTTTTTATGAAGTATAAGATAGGCCCCTAAGGCTACGAGATATATATGATATGAGATATACGAAAAATGAGACAGTACATAGATAAATTAGCGCGAGAAGGAAAGGTAATAGAAATAGGGGAGGCAGTGTCATCAAAATACGAGGTGGCATCTATATGTGCAGCACATGAGCAAAAAGGTCAGCCGGTTCTTTTCCACGCTGTTGACGGTTCGCATAAGGTCATAATGAACCTAGTTGGCGGGCGAAACACACTGGCCGAGTTGTTTGGTACAACAACTGCAAATACCGTGCAATTCATGGCTAAAATACCAGAAGGTGGCGAGGGCGGCACGGTGAACATAGTGGCAGATTCACCGACGAAAGAAGTGGTTAAAGAGCCGGATTTGGGCGAGTTACCGATATTAACATATTTCAGTAGAGATGGCGGCGCTTATATCACGAGTGGTGTAGTTGTTGCGGAGTTAGATGGCGTGAGAAATGCATCGTTTCACCGAATGATGGTATTAGACGATAAACGATTAGCCGCGAGGCTTGTCCCTTCCCGGCACTTGTATATGATGCATCGTGAAGCGATAGAAAGAGGTGAGGAATTGAAAGTAGGAATAGCAATCGGAGTGGATCCTCTGATCCTTTTGGCCGCAGCGACAAGAGTGCCACCGGGCAAGGAATTTGAATATGCCTCGGCATTGAAAAAGGAACCGATAGAGCTTTTCAAATTAGATAACGGTGTGGCAGTACCTCATGCGGAAATCGCCTTTGAGGGGTTCATAGGAGACGAGCGTGCAAAAGAAGGACCATTTTTGGATATTACCGGTACATATGACAAAATAAGGTCTGAGCCGGTTATCACGCTTACACGGATGTATCACAAAAGAGATCCGATTTATCATGCTATCCTTCCTTCAGGTGCGGAGCACAAGCTGCTTATGGGCGTGCCGTACGAACCCTTGATCTTTAGAGCGGTAGAGCGTATGGCACGAGTGAAGAATGTCTTCTTGACAGATGGCGGATGCTGCTATTTGCATGCGGTAGTGCAGATAAAGAAGGAAAAAGAGGGCGAGGCAAAGAATGCAGTTATCGCTGCTTTTGCCGCTCATCCCAGCCTAAAACGCGTTGTCGTTGTGGATGACGATATAGATATATTTAACCCTAATGATGTGGAGTATGCAATAGCGACTCGGGTTCGGTGGGATGAAGATGTAGTGTTGATACCGAAAGCAAAGGGTTCTTCACTTGACCCTTCTACTTTAAATGGGCTGACAACGAAGCTCGGAATAGATGCAACGAAGGTGCTAGGTGAAGAAGAGCGATATGAGCGGGTTGTAACTGCTCAATCTTCTGTGGACACATAAGGGAACTCACAAATAATAATTTACCCGACATTACCGCAGAGCGCGCAGAGAACACAGAGGCATCAGAAAACCCAAGTGTGGATTGGAACGCTCTTAAACTCTGCGCCCTCTGCGATCTCCGCGTTGATAAATCACTGGTTTTCTAGACTGTGCCACTGATTACTTTATCTATTGGTTTTTCAACGCAGCCAGCGAATAGCGTTAAGGCGGTAATAACCATTAAAATAGCTGCTGCACATGCCAGTGTACGTTTCCTGGTCTTCGGTTCTAATGTGATTTTCCTCTCACCACCATATAATACTGATTTTAGCTTGACTATATCCGATTAACGCAGAGTAATATAAATGTTTGTTGCTTTAGGAACACACAAAAATAAATAATCTGGCCAAATTTTAGACACTCATTTACACAGACGCTACTCTAAAGTCCTGATTATTAAGTTTTTACTGGTTCATAGAATCAAAATTAAAAAAACAATTATTGCACTACTTCAAATCTGTGTTAATCTGCGTTAATCTGTGTCTTAAAAATCCTTGGAAAATGATATATACTGTTCGGGTAAATTATTACTTGTGAGTGCCCTTCTCTGAGCGCCCGCCAAATCCAATCAAATCAAACAAAGAGCAAGATGTATCGGGATAACCGGATATTTAGCATCATGAATGAGCGTGTCTTTGCTTATGATTATCCCTGTTCTGAAATGGTAAAGCGACGCGGAATCATGCTTTTTTATCTCGTTCTGGTATTTGACCTCAGCAGCGAGAATAGACTCTTCTGTCCTTACTATGATGTCCGTCTCTTTCTTGTTCTTCCAGTAATAGACGAAATCACTGAGACTCCGTCCTGCGGGCATACGTTTAAAGAGGAATCGTGCAAAATGTACAACAGCCACGGATTCTACAAGAGACGGTGTAATTTCACTGTCTTTGAAATAGAATATCCTGTTGAATAAATGGTATATGAACGGATCGAAGAAATATATTTTCTTGCTTTTGCTGTAGTCCGGTATCCTTTTGTTCAAATCAATAAAATATTGGATGAATAATAGTACATACATATTTTCCAGGTCTTCGATATACGAGCTGACGGTCTTATGGCTATTTACATATTCTTTGCCTTTCCACCACACATTCTGGACTGAATAATCGCGCAATTCCATAGTAATTATGATTATTATATGCTTATGAAGTTATGGGTATTGGAATACCAAGATGTTTCTTTGGTAAAGCAATACAAATAATACGAAATTTGTATCAACAACGCTTCGCAGAAAAAGATTGTTGGAGACTTGTGGGCTAAAAGGTTTTATGCATTCATTGTCATTCTATTATTAGAACGTATGGTACTAAAAAGAGAACGATTCGACCTGGAGCAAATCGCAACAAAGAACACGACAAAAGTATTGAGATTCTTAACCTCAAAGCCATATCTCGCTTTCGGATTGACAGAACTATCAGAAGAGCTAAGAATATCAAAATCAAATGTACTAAGAATTTTGAAGGTGTTGCGTGCACATAAGCTAGTCCTAGAGCAAAAATCGGGAAAGAAGAAGCTATTTAGAATAAATTCCGAGATGAGTTTAATAAAAATCCTATGGGATTTGTTTATGAGTGAAAAGAGGTATAATCTACCAACACGCTTTAAAAATGTCACTGATCTATTCTATGAACAGGTAAAGGACGATGTCGAATTGTTCATCCTCTTTGGGAGCGTTGCACAGGATCTGGCAACAGATGAGAGTGATATAGATATTTGTGTGGTTAGTGCAAAGGGTATAAATGCCAGAAGATTTGATTTCTTACCCTATCGCTTTGAGATTCATAATTATTCGTGGGATGATGTCAAGAACCCAATTGACTTCGTTATCTTAGATGCGTTGTTAAATGGTATCGTGTATAGGGGAGATGTTTTTGATATAGTTGCCAATTTGAGATCATTTCCAAAATCTTATTTGATTTATCGCGTCGAAAAAGCAAAAGGAATTTTAAAGAATGCAGAATTACAGGAAACCGAGGCGAAAGAATATTATAAAAGTATCGCAAAGATAACATTGGGTGAGGTCGAATCTTTACTGTTCCGGAAATCAACGATTCCGAAGCGAGAGATCGTGTTTGAAGATATAAATATAGAAGCAAAAATAAAGATGCTTGAAGAAGAGATTGTGCGTGAAGGAGAAAGGATATGGCTGATTTAGACTTAGACCAAAAAAGAGCAAAAAGCTCTTAGAATCTGCGAAGGCGCTTTATGAACAAGGCGATATGGCAGGAGTTGCAGGGTTGGCGTACGCAGCTTTCGAATCCGCGATTATCGCATTGACAAAGAGAAAGAATGGAACGGATTATCCAAGCCATCTTTTGAGAAGGGAGAGGGCAAAGGTGTTACTTGACAAATATCGGGATAAGATAGATGTCCTCTGGGAAGTGAGGAATATTGATTTTTATGGGAATGTGAAGGTAGGCACTGAAATGAGAGAGCTTTCCAGAGCTGAAGTAGAAGATGGTTTGAATGCGGTAGAGAAGATTATAGAGGAAGTTGAGAAGGTTTTGAATGATGATACAACTAATAAACCTTTTTTAAAGTTTTAAAGGTGTGCACAACTCGGTGATTGGGACCATCACGGAGGAAATAGAAGCTCTTAGAAAAAGGGTATTTGTATAGCTACGATGAAGATGCATGATACAGGATACCAGATACATGAGGGGGTTAATACCATTAAAGGCGTATGTGAATCTGCCGATACAAAACAGAATATCTCGTTAGGGCGAAAAAAAATCCGAAATTTCATTAACGCTCTGGCATAAGCCCTATATATATCTCATTCATGCATCCGGCATCTTGCATCTTACATCCTAACAGCTATACAAATACCAAAATTTTAAGTTACCTCTTCTTTCGCTCTTCAATAATCAAAACCCCTCCAAATTCGTTAATTCTCTCCGAATCGTGTTTATGTTTCCCTTCGTTGTTCTTGCTATTTCCCTGACGTACATCTCTCTCTTTCAGGGTTCATTATAAACAACGTCAATAGCTTAACCCTTGTCTTGGACGTGAACAATTTCTGGAACAGGTATAATAAAAGTATTCATTTGTATACAAATGTCATTCAAACTTGGGTTTGTTTATTGGATGTTATTTGGATTTTGATGTTTGGAACTTCAGATTTGATGAGAAGGAACAGCAGAAAAGGCATTGCTTCGGCGAAGATGTGCATGTTTGCGTTTTGTGAATAAGCGGTATAACCGCCAGGTTGAGAAGCATATTGTTAATCAATATGAGGTGCTTGGGAAAGAAGCAATGAATCTGCCCGGTGATATTGCTGATCCGAAGACGCTCCGGGGCGCGTATGTGAAGCATTTTACAGATTTGTATGATGATGTGTACAGCAGGGAAGGCCATAAGATAATTAGGGACAGTAAGCTGGAGAGGGTTGGAACGCTTTTCAAAGGGGTTACTGTTGGCAATACATGGAAGCCGGATGAGCGAAAGAAGCTTATGATTGCCGCTCTTGTGGGCTCGTACCTGGCAATGAGGACCGATGCCCATCTTGAGAAATACGGCACCTGCGGCGGGGGCAAGATGTGCCTGCATTTCCCAAAGCTTTTCGGGGATGATAATAATGAACCTTATCAGCAGGATGAGCATCTTACGCAAAATTATGAGGGGCTTGTGATGGGTGTCCTACCCAGTTTCACTGGAGGCAAAACTGACAGGTTCCATATCCTGTCGCCGTGCAAGACAGACCTTGTTGTGGAGACACATAAAGCAGATGAAGGGTTCTGCAAGTGCGAAGAACTTTCCCTGACTAAGGAGGTGGTTTACAAGCTGCAGAGGATTAGCTGCGTATTCAAAGAAGAGTTGAGAGTTGCTCCTATCAATGCTGACGGAACGTGCCCAAAGACATACATGTGGAAAGGGAAGGAACATGAGATTGACCCGAAGTGGGATGATTGGGAGATTATGTTTCCATGTGATGTTGATGAGGATCAGGAAGAGTGCATATATAAGGAAATGCATGATGATCCATGTACAGATAATAAATATGATGACGGCTGCCTGAAAGATGAGTACAGGAACTGCTATGACAAGAATGGTGATAATAAGTGCCTGAAAGACGAATTGGGTGAGTGCGACAGTGACGGGCACTGCACCAGCGCTTTTAGCGCCATCGGGAGCGGCTTAAATCATTATTATCCTCCTGTTGCGCTTTCCATACACCAGGATACATTCCCTGCTGCAGTCAATCTAAAAGAGAATGTCAATACAGGTTTATTGGAGCCTGTTACTATTTGCAGGAACAGCTGGGCAAGTGATTTTTTGGGCGGGGCTAGCGGTGGAAGGGATCAACCATGCGTTTCTGTCGCGTATGATGTGGATAGCATGCGCGGGTATTCGAAGGAGGGCTTTGGGATGAATTACTGCGCAGAGAATAAGGCGCAGTTCCGGGACAAACTGGAAAAGACATGCTTCTGGGGGGGCATGGCTGGTGCAGTTGTTGTGTCTGCACTTTCGGGCGGTGTTACAGGGACTGTTATCGTGCCTGTGGCTGTCGGATCAGCATCTATCGCATGCGAGAAATTAGCAGGTCAGGAAGGCAAATGGCCTCATGACCCGTATTAGATGATCTCTTTTACGAACTGAAATTGGGCGTATTTACCATTGTTTTTTTCATCTGCAATACTGAGTTCTTGGGTAAATGGATAAGGGCTATGCACCCCTACGAGACCTCTAGGTGTTTCTGACAAATTATATACGTATGCATACAACCCGCCACCTAAATCAATGCAGTCTTCTTTATCAATTTCATGCGGGAAGTTTTCACCCTTTGCCTTTATACCAAAATCGCCATAATACATATCAAACACATCTTCGTCTGCGATTATCACGCCGTACACATTGCCGTCGCCGCCACGAAGCAATCCGCCGGTAATTTCATCTTTGCCGTCACCGACTTTGATTTCATTGTCAATGAGTTTCTTGTCGAAAGAATAGTTTTTTATTATTCCTTTTATTCTCCAGATGCCTCCGTCAGGGTCTTCAAGTTCCTGTGCGAGGTTGTTGATTTGGTATTTGTTTTTGCCGAGTTGTTTGATGTGGAGGAATCCTGAAGCGTCTGTTACGGGATTGCCTGCGTCGTCCCTGGCAATATTGTCCCGCATGGCGAGGGCTTTTTCATAGTCAACAGGGTTGCCCTCGGAATCATATATCTTCATGGTGTCAATGCTAACTTTGCCTGTTTCGGGGTCCAGTTCGTATTCTGCTGCGTATTTTCGCAGCGGTACGAGTACGGGAGGGCAGGATTGCTCATCGACCATATCGTAGAACTCGCGTATCTGCTCTTGCGGGTCGCCT
>QBUN01000329.1 GCA_013180565.1 Candidatus Methanophaga sp. GoMg3.2
AATAGCAGCCATTGGCATGGATAAGATCGCCTACTTAAAGAAAGGAGCATATGGAGCTGAGGATTATGATCTCTATATCTACACAGCCCCAACTACTATTGGCGGGCTTGGCACTCTAACTGCTTCAGACCTATGGTCTCCTGATGGGCAGACAGAGGGTATTAGTGCCCTTCCGTAAAGAGTTTTTAACAATTGTTTGGTTGTGCTCGGTATCTGCACAAAAGTCGGTGGATTTTTGAGCAGACACGGGTGCATCTCCTATTTTTTTTAGACATTTTAGCACACCTAGTTTGCAACAATCTGTGAGGCTATTGAGAGAAAGGAATCCGAACAATCAGCTTTGGGTACAGCTTATGACATATCCCTAAGAACCGTAATACATCCTGCTATTGATGTTTCTAAAACAGCTTTGGGTGCGAGTACAAGGATTATTATTGTTCCGCGTTTTCCAGAGGAATCTTGTGGTGTTGGGATATGCAATCCTATTTGTGAATGTGGCGTTCCGGCAACAGGAGAGGACTACGGTGTGTTTAGGAGCGATTTATGCATGTTTCAGTAAACTTTATGATTTCAGATAGTTTCTTTTTATGTATAAATACTTACCAACGTGTAATATTTGATGGCTTTTAGTATGCTTCCAGAACTATGGGTCATCCATTTAGGGATAAAATTTGTAAATTTGCACAAAAAATCAATCGCTCGATGAAATCAGCATGCAGAAAAAACAAATAGTGCAAAGTACTCAGTAAATTCCCGCCATGCGTCGTCTTTCTGGAGTTCATGCTTCAACACAGCAGCAGTCTTATGTTTGATGTCGTATACGTAGCATGTCTCTTGATGCTCTTGACAGAACCTCTCGATTCCTGACTTCAGATCGGAGCCTTGATCACCTATAATTTCCCTTGGTACCCCGGTCTTCGGAATTGTATCTTCGAGCTGTTGAAAGACTACTTCCCCGTTTGATTGTTTCACAGGAAAAAGAGCAATAGGTTCGACATCTTCTTGGCTAAGGCAGTCGCCAGGAGCAGGTAAATTAGAAAGGCGAAAGCCGAGAATTACCAAACATTTCTCAGCACCAAGTTGAACGGTGTGATCAACAATCCACACCCAATCGCCTGCCCACTCTTTCGGTCTCGTGAGTTTGAAATATCCCAGCCAAAATAACCAGAGACGACCAGAAAAACAAGAGGGAGAAGATAACGAAAGTTCTAAAGACGGAATGACCGTCTCGATGGCACGGCTTGCACATCGAAAACTTGCCGCTGCTGATAACACCAATGACACAAACAACGTGATGTGACCGATGGAGTACTGGTGGTGGGAAGGAACGAGATTAAACGCTTCAGGCCCTCTGGAAACCATTGATCCCGCGGCAGTCTTTTTTTAAATTTTTCCAATTCTACTTCCTTTTCTCGTTCCTTTGCTTTCACTCTGGCAAGTTCCGCCTCAAGTTCTTTCACTCGGTTCTTCCAGCGCTCTTTACTCTTTTCCAAAAACCAAACTCTGTTCTTCAGTCGTTTGACCTCTATTTTGGCTTCATGGCATTTGGCTTTCCATCGATCACGGCTCTTCTCAAAAAACTTGACCAGCTTTCTCTGTGGGCTTTTGTAACCCTTGCCTTTTTGTACTTCTTTCATTTTTTCATTGTTTTTCATTCTTTATCTGTTTTATTATTTGGATTTGCAGAACATATAATAGATTTTCATAAAAGGTAATTATCTATTGCAGAGGGATAGATACCCTTAAATAGGCGGACAAAAAAGGAACAAAAATGGTGTGATTTTATGATATAAAAATTGGCTAATTATGGCTAATTTTCATCACTCCTGTCTTGACCCAAGAATAGGAAAATATGGAACCGCGCATGGAAAAGCATTTGGAGGTAAATGTTTGCCGAAGGATTTGAAGGCTTTCATCTCTTTTACTAAGAAATATCGGAACGTAAGATTATTAAAAGCAGTGGATGATATAAATGAAGAAATGAAAGAGAAGTATGAGGTGAGGGAATAATATGATAAGAAAAGCGGTGATACCTGCAGCA
The DNA here is from genome assembly GCA_013180565.1 of Candidatus Methanophaga sp. GoMg3.2. The sequence continues at coordinate 2,042 of QBUN01000329.1, forward strand.
GGGCTGGGAACGAGATTTCTACCCGCTACGAAAGCACAGCCAAAGGAGATGCTGCCCGTAGTTGATAAGCCGGTTATACAATACGTTGTGGAAGAAGCAATAGCATCAGGGATAAAAGATATTCTTATTATAACAGGAAAGGGTAAAAGGGCAATAGAAGACCATTTTGATAAGAGCAAAATGGAAAACGAATTTTTAGATGAAATAGACGAAATGATGAACTACGTAAATCTTCTTTATACAAGACAGCGAGAGCCACGAGGGTTAGGAGATGCGGTTTACTATGCAAAGAGTTTTGTAGGTGATGAGGCATTTGCGCTACTTTTGGGAGATACTATAACCATTCCTGAATGCACAAAGGAATTAATCAAGAAATATGATGAATTTAAGACTTCTATTATTGCCGTTGAGGAAGTTCCGAAGGAGAAAATAAGCAGCTATGGGATAATAAAAGGGAAAGAAGTTGAGGGTGATATTCACCTCGTTGAGGATTTAGTGGAAAAACCTTCGCCGGAAGAAGCGCCATCAAATTTAGGAATCTTGGGTAGATACGTTTTGACGCCAGCGATATTTGGTGCAATCGAGCGAACTCCTCCGGGAAAGGGGAATGAGATTCAACTTACCGATGCGGTACGCCTCGTAAAAGAGAAGATATACGCATACGTTTATAGGGGGAAAAGATACGACATAGGGAACAAAATTGACTGGATAAAATCAAACATTGAGCTTTTTATAAGGGATGAAAGGTTCAATAACGAGTTTGAAATTTTTTTGAGGGCGATGATGAAAGATGAACAAAGGGATTGAAGAGATAATAAGAAATGTTGGAGATGTTAGAAAAAACTTTGAAGACAAGATTGTGTTAGTTACAGGAGGAGCGGGCTTTTTAGGCTCTTGGATTTGCGAAGTTCTTATTGAGCAGCAAGCAAAGGTAATTTGCTTAGATAACCTTGTTAGTGGATTGCAAACCAATATATCTCATTTGATGGATAAGGATAATTTCAAATTCATCCAGCATGACATAACACAACCAATTTTCTTCGATGAGCGAATAGATATAGTAATGCACTTAGCGAGTAGGGCTTCTCCTTTTGAGTTTGAAAAGTATCCAATACAAATTCTAAAGGCGAATACCTTGGGAATATGGGTGGCTTTGGGAATAGCGAAGAAGCATGATGCAAGATTTCTTTATACTTCTACTTCTGAGATATATGGTTGTGCTGAGAAAATACCCACAACTGAAGAATATCGAGGAAATGTAAATCCAATAGGACCGAGAAGCTGCTATGACGAGGCGAAGCGATGCGGCGAGTCTTACGTGATTGCATATAAAATGCAGCATGATTTAGATACAAGAATCGCGAGAATTTTTAATACCTACGGACCGAGAATGAGAGCAGAAGGCGTTTATGGTAGGGTTATTCCTCGCTTCATCGAGCAGGCATTAAGCAATAAGCCCATTACGATTTTTGGTGACGGTTCTCAAACAAGGAGTTTTTGCTATGTCACAAATCAAATCGAAGGGTTACTGAAACTCGCATTTTTAGATGATGCAAAAGGAGAAGTGGTAAATATAGGGGATGATAAAGAAATAACAATTTTAGAACTTGCAAAATTGGTGAAGGAGCTAACAAATTCAAAATCGGAAATTGTTTTTAATGAGTTGCCCAAAGACGACCCTCCGAGGAGGAAGCCAGATATAAGAAAAGCGAAAATGCTTTTAAATTGGGAGCCAAAGGGGGAGCTTAAGGAAGGATTGTTAAAGATGATAAAATGGTTTGAGGAAAAGGAGGGGTGATGTGAAGGTGTGTTTAATGGAGAAGAGGCAAAAGAGAAAGGGTTTTATTACAAAACAGCGTAGGGTGAAATAACATGAAAATCTCTATCATCCTCTGAACTCGCCCGGAAATAATGAAAATGTCGCCTATCTATCTCTCAAAGAGGAATCCTTTTATCATAAAGGCATATAGGTATGATGAAGATATAGATAAGGGATTGGAGATACATTTCTGAGGCAAGATGACAACAATCGTTGACAATTTTGGGAGAGGATGAACTTAAACCGCGAAGTATTTTTAAAATAAAAAGAGAAATTATCCGTGAAAGACAAAACTGTTTGCGTTGGCTTGCTTTTAGCAAAGGCTTTTGTAATGGAAAAGAATAAATCAGTGTAATCTGTGTTAATCTGTGTCTCAAAAAAGGAGTGATACCATGTCCGAAATCGTTAATCAATCTCTTCAAAAAATTGCAAAGGGAACAGGAATAATTTTTATCGGCACAATCATTGGCATGCTTCTTGGCTTTGTCGGCAGAATTATCATCGTCAGATACATAACACAAACCGAATACGGAATCTATTGCTTGGCACTCGTTATAATAAGCATCTTTGCCACAATATCCACACTCGGATTGAGTGAAGGCTCAACAAGATACATCGCCTACTTCAGAGGAAAGAAAGAAGAAGGAAAGGTTAAAGGTATTATCTCTTCATCAATAAAAATCGCTATTGTCGCAAGCATCTCACTCGCTACAATCTCTTTTTTCATCTCGGATTTTATTTCAACAAGCATATTTCATGCTCCAGACTTATCAACACCTTTAAAAATATTCTCAATTGCGATTCCTTTTACCGTTTTAATCACAGTGTTTATATCTATCTTCAGAGGGTTTGACAGAGTGGAACCCCACGTGTATTTCCAAAATATCTTAAGAAATGTCCTTTTTATTCTTTTTTTGATCGCAGTCGTCTTGTTCGGTCTGTCTTTTCTCGGTGTAATTTATGCGTACGTCTTCTCGATTGCGGTTACTGGTATAGCTTTTGTGATTTACATGCTGAAGAGATCTCCTCTGGTGATAGGAAAAGTTAGTGCTGGTAATCCAATGACAAAAGAACTATTATTCTTTTCTGTCCCACTTCTCGCAGTGAGCATGCTCATGATGGTGATGTCCTGGACAGATACACTGATGCTTGGTTATTTCAAAACACCGGATGTTGTTGGGCTTTATAATGCGGCGCTGCCGCTGGCTAATCTACTTCTGATATTTTCAACATCGATGAGTTTTATTTATATTCCAATTATAACACAGCTATATGCTAAACATTTGATAGATGACGTAAAGAGAAATTATATCATTTTAACAAAATGGACCTTATTATTGACCTCGCCAATTTTCTTTGTATTTTTTTTATTTCCTGATGTTGTATTGGATTTGTTATTTGGTTCCCGTTATATCGGTGCGTCTGTTGCTTTGCAGTTTTTGGCGTTGGGGTTCTTTTTAAATATTTCTCTTGGATTTACATATAATTTATTAATAGTTATAGGTGAAAACAAATTCCCAATGTTTGCTTACGTAATCAGCGCAATTATAAATGTAATTTTAAACATCATTTTAATTCCTCCAATGGGTATAGTTGGTGCATCTATTGCATCAGTTGTTTCAGTTATTATTTCAAAAACATTAAACTCAATAAAATTGTATACGTGTTTTAAAGTCCACCCATTTGCTAAAAACTATCTGAAAATAGCGAGCTTATTGGCTGTATTTCTTTTTGTCTTTTATATTCTCAGAAACTTAGTTACTATGTCTCTTTGGATATTTATCGCATTAGTTCTATTATTTTTAGTATTTTATGTTTTGTCCGTGCTATTTACAAAAAGTTTTGATGAGGAAGATATAATGATATTACTTACGCTAGAGAAAAGATTGGGGCTGGATTTAGTACAAATAAAAAGATTTTTAAAGAGATTCGTATAATTCAATGGATGGAAATATGACAGACGAAACAATTGCACAAGTCGTAAAAGATGGATTGTGCACGGGATGCGGGACCTGTGTTGCTCTATGTCCGAATGAAGCTATCGAACTTACAATAAACGAAAAGAAAGGTATTTACGTGCCAGAATTGGATGAAGAAAAATGCAACAACTGCGGAATCTGCTACGAAGTCTGTCCTGGCCACGAAGTCGACTTTAAAACTTTAAATCTGGAAATATTTGGAAAAGAACCCGAAGATATTTTAATCGGGAATTACCTGAATTGTTACTCCGGACATGCTACCGATTACGACATTCGATACAATTCAGCATCAGGTGGTCTTATAACACAACTATTAATCATTGCTCTAGAAGAGGGGGTAATAGATGGTGCACTTGTTACAAGGATGAAAAAAGATAATCCATTAGAACCAGAACCTTTTATCGCAAGAACAAAAGAAGAGATAATTGAAGCATCTAAATCAAAATACTGCCCCGTGCCTGCTAATATTGCGTTGAAGGAGGTTTTAGAATCGGAAGAAGGAGAGAAGTTCGCGGTTGTTGGGTTACCGTGTCATATTCACGGAATAAGAAAGGCAGAGCAAATGAACAAAAAATTAAAAGGAAAAATTATTTTGCATATAGGTATTTTTTGCAATCACACCTCAAATTTCACAGGAACTGAATTTTTATTGAATAAATTAGGAATTAAAAAAGAAGAGGTTGAAAAATTGAACTATCGAGGAGAAGGATGGCCGGGTGGAATGTTAATAGAACTAAAAAATAATCATACAAGATTTATCCCTCCCTCTGTTTACTGGAGCAGTTTATTTGGCTTGAATTTCTTCACACCAACTCGATGCCTCTTATGCAGTGATGGTGTTTGCGAATTGGCAGATATATCATTTGGCGATGCTTGGCTGCCAGAACTATCAGATGATAAAATTGGAAAGTCGATAATAGTCACTAAAAGAGAGATAGCGGAGAAGATATTGCAAGCGATGAAATTTAAAAAAAAAATGGAATTGAATGAGATAAGTGCTAAAAAAGTCATTCAATCCCAAGCAGGAATGCTTTATTTTAAAAAGAAAAATCTGAATGCACGGAGCAAATTATTTAAGGCTGTGCCAAAGAAGGATAATATATTAGAATCGGATGCCGTGGATTATATCCTTGCCCTGTTCCCGTATCTAAACGCGTACGCATCTTCAAACTCATTTTTGAGACGGATTTTATGCCATATTCCCTCTAAACTTATTTGGTTATATGGTGTTCCTTATGCGCTAATACATTCCAAAAAAGTTAAAAAGGATTTCGACAAATTCTTATGAAATATGTAAAATCTATAGCCTTGAAATCACCGACCTTAGTTTACCCGATTTCTCTCTGGCAATTTCTTTTACAATCTTTGGTTTAATGTCTACGTTATTTCCTAAAACCTTCTTAAATTCTGTATCAATTCCTTCAAATATTGTGGAATCTTCAGCTCCTTCCATTTTAACAACATAAACCACAATTTCATCTTCTTTTTCCTGAACAACTTGAAATTCTGCTATTCCTGAGATAGATTTCATCATCGACCAAAGAATGGGTGGTGAAGCGACTTTATTACCAGGTAGCTTTATAAAATCATCACATCTACCCTCAATCGCCTTCATTAAATACCCACCCCTGCCACATGAGCATTCTTCATCAGTTGGAATGGCAAAATCTCCGATCTCATATCTTATGATCGGCATAGCAAATGAATGCAGATTTGTAACCACTACTTTTCCTCTTTCGCCTGCATTAACATGCTCACCGTTTTCATCAATAAATTCCATCAAAACCGTATCCACGCTCATGTGATACCCGACATGTTCATCACATTCCCACGCCATACAGCCCGTTTCATAAGCACCATAAACATCAAATAGATCAACATTGAATACAGAATTTATAAAATTACGGGTTTCTGAATCAAGGACCTCAGATGCTGTAAAAATCAATCTTGGGGAGACTTTTTTAATATCCTTTTCTTCTATCGCCTTAGCCAAAAGTTTGATAGCGGACGGATAGCCCCACATCGCATCAGGTTTTACTTTTTTTAATATCTGTATTTGAGTATCCAGAGGTTCAAAGACATTAAGCCCTTCCCTTCTATGTATTCCAAGATGTTGATACCATTTTTTTTCCCCTTTTGGAATAACGTATGGACTTCCAACACTTAGTGAAACATCTCGTAACAATCTAAATCCATTCTCTATGCGAACTCTCTCGTAACTTGCCCCAGCATATGGTGTATCTTCTTTAGAGAAGAGCAATGTTAAGGGCATGCCTGTAGAACCACTCGTTTTACATTCAACGCAGTTATTTAAATCGACATTTCTTGCAATGATTTCTTTATTCGCGTTTTTAAGTTGTGATTTTGTTATTATTGGAATCTTGGATAAATCCTCGATATTTCTAATGTCATCCGGTTTCACTCCAACGGAATCAAAAAGTCGATGATAGTACGGCACATTTCGATACGCGTGGTTTAATATCGCCCTGAGTTTCTTCTCTTGTATCGCCTCCAACTCCGAAGTTTTTAGCCAGACGTTATTCCGTAGCGTGTGCAATATTTTAAGATATCTAAGATAGTTTGTAATCATTTAACACCTCCTTACCCTCACGATTAAAAGAATCCAACAACTCTTTAACCAATTTCCCATTTAACATCGCTTTCTCTTTCATTTCAGGAATTTT
>QBUN01000328.1 GCA_013180565.1 Candidatus Methanophaga sp. GoMg3.2
TAGGACGCAGATTTACACGGATTTACACGGATTTAATTTCTTCTGCGTTAATCAGCGTTAATCTGTGTCAATAATTGATTTTAGTTGGATATTATGCTTTCTTGTATTTTATACTCGCAACTATTTAAGGCGAGATAGCACACGCCTCAAATCGTCCAGATCGGTAATAGGTGCTTTGCAAGTGTAGTTTTCACAGATATACACGGTTGGCTTGCCTTGAACAGCTACCTTATCCGTAATCAGTGGTATTCGACCTGAAAGTTCATCGTCTCTAGATGATGTGAAAGCAATGACTTGATTAGGCAGAAAATGCCGGCTAATCTCGACTGCAAAAGCCTGTGCTTCTTCTATCTTTTGACTTGCTATTACGACTTGCATAGGACTGCTGAGATAGAAATCGAGCGCACAAAGCATCTGCGTATGCTCTAACGGGCTCTGTTCCAGTTGTGCACCGAAAGTCCGAAAAATATTTTTAGCCCGTATTCGCAGTTCCTCGTTGTCGGTCAGTGCAGCAATCCGAAGCAGGTTCTGTGCAGCAATCGAATTGCCAGAAGGAATAGGACCGTCGTATACTTCCTTTATAGCTGCCGGGAGCTCAGTTTCTCCATAGCGATTGAAGAAGAATCCACCATTCGCTTTATCCCAGAACAGCACAACCACACGATTATTCAGTTGTAACGCTTCACGCAGCCATTTCGGATCGACGCTGGCTTCGTATAAGTCGAGCAATGCCGCGATGAGAAATGCGTAATCTTCCAAGGTGCCGTGAATCGCAGCTTCACCGACTCGGTAGCGTCTAAATAATTGCCCTTCTTTACTGAGATTATTGAGGATGAATTGAGCTGCCGAAGTTGCCGCGTCAAGAAAGCGTCTCTCACGCAATACCTGGTAGCCTAAGGCGAATGCTGAGATCATTAGACTATTCCATCCGGTGATGATCTTATCGTCAGTTTTTGGTCGTATCCTTCGGTTACGCGCTTCAAGAAGCTTCTGCTTGCTCCTGTTGATGATACCGGCAGTATCTTTGTTGAGCTCGTCATTAGCTACATGAAGTACACTTTTGCCGCCTTCGAAGTTCCCTTGCTGTGTTACACCATAATAGCGGCAGAAGAGTTCGCCATGCTCTTCACCAAGAACCGATAATATCTCTCTGGGAGACCATACATAGAACGCGCCCTCGATGTCTTCGCTATCCGCATCTATCGCAGAGTAGAACCCGCCGCTGGAATCGGTCATCTCTCGCAGCACCCAGTCCAGCGTCTCGGTTGCAATCTGAGCAAAGAAAGTATCACTTGTAACCTGATATGCCCAAAGATAAACTTGGGCTAAGAGTGCGTTATCGTATAGCATCTTCTCGAAATGAGGAACCTGCCAATACCTATCGGTAGAATAGCGATGAAATCCACCTCCCAGTTGGTCATAAATGCCTCCTCGTGCCATCGCGTAAAGGGTCTTAGTCACCATTTTTAATGCGTACTGTTCCTGCTTCCTATGGTAATATCGGAGCAAGAACGCGAGGTAGCTGGGCAAAGGGAACTTCGGGTTCTTTGCCGACCACGCAGCCACATCGGCACCAAATCCGCCATACTCAGTGTCGAACCGGAGGACGAGTTGTTCAAAAGCATTATCAATGAGGTCGGGTGAGATTTCATCACTCGGCGGTTTGTAGAGGTATGAGTTGCGCAAGTGTTTCGTAATCTGTTCGGAATTTTGCTCAATCTGTTCTCGTTTATCATGCCATAAGTCCACAATAGTCCGTAGGACGTCGTTGAATGCAGGTAAGCCATGCACTGGTTCCGGTGGGAAATATGTTCCACCGTAGAATGGCTTCAGGTCTGGCGTAAGGAAAACCGATAGGGGCCAGCCTCCGGTGCCCGCCATCATCTGCACTGCCTTCATGTAGATCTCATCCAGGTCCGGGCGCTCTTCTCGGTCTACTTTTATGCATACGAAGTTGGCATTGAGAAGCTCGGCTGTTTGCACATTCTCAAAAGACTCGCGTGCCATTACGTGACACCAATGGCAAGTGGAATAGCCAATACTGAGGAAGATAGGTTTATGCCCTTCCTTGGCTCGTGTAAACGCTTCTTCTCGCCATGGGCACCAGTTGACCGGATTGTAGGCATGTTGGAGCAGGTAGGGACTTTTTTCGTTTATGAGGGCGTTTGGAGTCATTCCTTCCGTCTTATCGCTGCTGTGCATGAGAGTCACCTTCGAGTATTTGTATTGATTACAATTATAAACTCCGTACAAGTATAAAAGGATTTGCATGCTTGACACATTAAACCATTAGTCTCCTCTTCATTAGATTCACCGACAGCACAAACAACACCAGAGAAACAAGAACAATCCATGCAAAACTCACCAGTAGAACTACACTGAAGTTTGCAAGCGTTAACGCGCGTACAATGCTTACAACGTGTGTTAACGGCAGTACAGCCAGGGCAAAATACTGTATCGGCTCTGGTAGAAGCGATAGCGGGAAAAAGGTGCCACTGAAGAGGAACATTGGTGTTATGAATAGAAAAGTGGGATAGCTCAGAGCATTTATGTTGGGGCTGATAGCGGTAAAGCACATGCCAATAGTTGCAAAGAGAAAACCGGCAATGAAGGAAAATGGTATTATCAGTAGGCCAGAAGGTAGTTCGATGAGACCAAAAGCCGCGATCACCATCAGCACTATCGTTGCATAGATAAGACTTCGTGTAGCGCCCCAGAGAAGCTCACCCGTTATCACTTCTTCTATGCTCAGCGGGGTTGCGATTATGGCATCAAATGTTTTTTGATAATACATTCGCACATACGAGCCATAGGTGCATTCAAAAAAAGCTGAATTCATAATCGAAATGGAAATCAGAGCAGGAGCAATAAATTGGGGATAAGACATGCCTTCGATAACGTCTATAAAACTACCAACTCCAAATCCAAGCGCAAAAAGGTAGAGGATGGGTTCTAAGAGTGGCGGGAGGAAATTCACTTTGTATGTCTTCATGAACACGTCTTTATTTCGATGCCAAACTTTCCACACACGATTACTGAGCCGAGGAAATGCAAAGTAAGTCATATTTTTTTTCACTCCCTGAGTTTCTTTCCGGTGAGCTTTAAGAACACATCTTCAAGCGTAGCAGATTGCGTTTCCGCGTATTCTTTGATCAACTCGTCAGGCTTCCCTTCTACTATGATCTTGCCATAATCCATAATCACCAGTCGGTCACACAACCTTGCCGCTTCTTCAAGATAGTGGGTGGTGAGCACAATCGTGATCCCCTGTGACTGTAAGCTTTTAAGTTTATCCCAGATAAGATGTCTGGCTTGCGGGTCAAGTCCAATGGTCGGCTCATCGAGAATCAGCAGCCGTGGCGTATTGATAAGAGCTCTTGCAAGTATCAACCTCCGTTTCATTCCGCCCGACAACTGTTCTATCAAAGTATCTTTTTTCTTGCGCAGTTGAACAAAATCCAAAAGCTCTTCTATTACCCGTTCTGCCCTCGCACGGTGAATGTCAAAATAGCGTGAATATACCATAAGATTATCGTACACCGTGAAATCAGGATCTAGATTGTTCTCCTGTGGCACTACGCCCAAAAGTTTTTTGATCTCGCACTGATGTGTACTCACACCCATACCAAACACCTCCAGCTTTCCTCCTGTTTTGGGCGACACACACTGGATCATCTTCATCGTGGTGGTCTTGCCAGCGCCATTCGGACCAAGAAAACCGAACACTTCACCCTCCTCCACGGTAAAGCTCACACTGTCCACGGCAACAAACTCGCCAAACTGCTTCTTCAAATCCTCTGCCTCTATTACTGGAACGGTAACGGTAACCACCACCAAAGTAAATTCATCTCTTCCTAATTGCTTTTTCTATCCTACATCTAACAGATTTCTTTAATACTTTCACTTTCCTTCCAGTTCCATCTTCAGCTTCTTTATATCCTGATTTGGGCGTAAAATCTTGATATGTCACAACAACACGCGCCCCTACTATTTTATCACCCATCCTATCAAATATTCGTCCCAAAATAACCCCCTTTAGAGTTTACGTACAGTTTTATAAATTGCGTATTCCAGTGTACACTCAACGTTCCCCTCAAAAATCGATCTGAAACCCCTGTGCTTTCCAGTGCTACTCACACCTTCTTTTCTGTTCGTTTCCCGCTCAAATTTTACTAAAACACGGGGTCCTTTCAATTCATCAAATGGTTGGTCTCCTGTTCTTCCCATACTTACTCCTCCACGACCTCGATTTCACCCTTTTTCATAAGCTCTTCTATTATCTCTACACATAGATCATAATCAATACGAAGCCTTTCGGCTATTTCACTGGGATACATCTTATCATCTATTTCACACAGACATTCAGAGATTCGTTTTTTTGCCTCTTCTTTACATATCTCTTCGATTATCACTACTTTTGGATTAACGGAATAAATCTCTATCTTCTTTTCAAGTTCGCTTAATCTATCAGATATTGTCTCCAATTTTGCCGTTATTTCATGCCGAAAATCATTAAATTCGCCAGTAGTAATGTTCCCTTTCATAATATTTCCCTCGGTTTAATTTTGTATAATAATATAGTATACTATGCTGGTTACACAAAAGTAATATAAGAGATGAATGCACAAACATAAGATTTAAAAGAGGGTGACGAGGCACCAAGTTTCTGCCTACCAGACAAAGATAATCAGGAGACTTGCTTGACCGATTTCAAAGGCAAGTGGATTGTCCTTTACTTCTACCCCAAAGACAACACCAGCGGCTGCACACGCGAGGCAGTAGAGTTCACAGGTGCCATCAATGAGTTTGAGAAGTTGAATACCGTCGTTCTTGGCGTGAGTCCCGATTCTGTGGAACGTCATTTCAAGTTCGCTGAGAAGCACGACCTTAAAGTCTTTTAAGTTTCACTTGGTTTCTTTTTGATTTGTGCGTTTATGTCGCTTCAAAACGCGAGAATACGGGTTACTATTCCTTGAACGGCACAAAGGCTGGGCTATGACATTGGGATTTAATAATGGAGTCCCTCACGAATCAGATGTCACGAAATTTGTAAATTTCAATGAGGATGGATTTGAGCTAGAGTTTAACGTTAAAAAGACAAAAGAAAAATATCATGAGCATCTCGAAAGCATAAATAGCTTTGTCACGAAGATGAGAGAGAAGGTGGATATCCTAGAAGCCATTTGTCTTTCATACTAAGCATCTTGAAGGAAATTACTGAGTAGTTTGCACGAGTAATTCTTTCTGCATGCTAATTTCATCTGACGATTGATCCTTTGAGCGGGTTTATAAGTTTTATCCCTAAATGGGTGACCAATAGTTCTGGAAGCATACTAAAAGCCATCAAATAATATGTGTTGATAAGTATTAAAATTTTCCATTTGATGACGTAGCCTTATGTAGCCTCATCCTTTATATATAAAAAGAAACTATCTGAAATTAGAAAGTTAAAACCCTTTCAAAATACGGATGGAATCAAAAACCTTAAATTTTGGATTTTTAGTGGTAGTAATTGCAGTAATCATTTCTTTAAGTGGCTGCTTTCAACAAGAAGAATTCGTGGATTATGTAGAGATTAGAGAATATGAAGGCGAAAGACTTTCATCCATAAATGATTTTAGAGAAAATTCCATAGAAGGCCCACAACAGGTCGACAAAGAAAGTCATGTGCTCAAAATCACAGGTCTTGTAGATAATCCTAAGAACTACACGTATGATGAGGTCATTAACGACTTACAACAGTATAAAAAAGTCGTAAGGCTAGACTGCGTAGAGGGATGGAGTGTAACAATTCTGTGGGAAGGTGTATTAGTCAGAGATTTGATAGAGGAAGTAAACGCCTCATCAAACGCAACAGTAATCATATTCCATGCGTATGATGGATATACAACTTCTTTTCCAATCGATTACATTCGGGACAACAATATACTAATGGCGTACAAAATGAATGATGTTACTCTTCCACCAGAAAGAGGATTCCCTTTTCAGCTCGTAGCAGGAAGTAAATGGGGATACAAATGGATAAAATGGATAACAGAGATCGAATTATCCGATGATAATAATTACAAAGGATATTGGGAAAGCAGAGGATACTCCAATAGTGGAAACCTAAATGAAAGCTTTTTCGGAAGATAGAAAATGAAGTGAATAATGTTCTTGCCGTTCACGGGGATGATTGTGAAGTACGGGATACTCGTCTAAAAATTCTGGTAATGCACGTTTATTGATGTTATCAATCTCTTGCGAAAAGAGAAGGGCCCAATTATCATGCACACGTTGGTCCCGACTCATCCAGTAGCTCTTACGATTTTCGAGTTGTGATGTCCCTGAGTACATCATCATATGCAGGTGGAGAAGGAACTGTGGCACTTCTTCAATCAGGATTTTTGCTCTACGGAGAGAGAATTCAGATTCCTAAAAGACCAAATGTTCATAGCTTCCCGAAAAATCAGAAAATAATGTCTTTAAAATATTAAAGTGCTGAATATAGGTTATACGTAAATAATATTTAAAAATAGCCTATAAGATATAGTTTATACTCGATCTATCAAAGTCTTCTACCATTTCGAGTTCTAGATTTTCAAGATTTCTTGGGAAATAGCCACTTGTAGGATATGTGAGACGGGAAAAAAATTTGCTGATGTCATCCTAGGTTACTAAATGAGCCTCGCCAAAGACCTCCTGGGATACCCAGTACACAAAGGTGAGATGCGAGATAAATGCGCAAACAGTAAAGAAATAAAGAAGAACAGGAGGTTAGAATGCCAGGTAGCAAACTTTATGTAGTAAATCTTAGTTATTCTGTTAACTATTAGCACATATGGATTACGATAAAAGATACTGGAATAAGGCGACCTCTTTCTACACCAAATTGGGAATTCCTTGGCAATGGCTCAAAGATGGATATATCCCGGTTATTATCGAACTGAAAAAGGCGATAGGTGATTTACGGGGAAAGCAAATACTAGATTATGGCTGTGGTGCAGGAAAAATAACCAGACCATTAAAGTTATTTTATGGTGCAGAAGTGCAGGGAATAGATCCTTCTGATAATATGATCCAAGAAGCCAGAAAGGCTGATCCCGTTGGACGGTATGAGTTACTTACAGGAGATTTTCCCTGGCCAGATAGCACATTAGATGGGGCTATGTCCAATTGGGTATTTGTAGACATCGGGTCACTTGAAGAAATGGATACGGCAGCACGAGGAATCTACCGGGTGCTGAAGCCAGGGGAACCGTTTGTTATGCTGGTGAATAATGAAGGGTATATTGGAAAGAGGACCAGCACTTATCAAAATGGAAAAACAGGCAAAACATACAATCCTGGTGATGAGATTATGGTGACCTATTTCATAAAAGAAAATGAGAGTATAGAATTCAAGGATTACTACTGGCCTATTGAAACTTATTGTTCTGTAATGGAAAGGGCAGGGTTCCGAGAGGTAACATCATATGTGCCCGAGCTGAATCCACGTACAATTGAGGAGATTGAATTCTTACAAAGCAATGATTTTTTCCCTGACGTTGATTACCAAGCAGTTGTTGATGAAAAACCCACCGTCATTATAGTAGGGAAAAAATAGTTAGAAGCACCGTAGATTTTCGTACCAATAGTCCTTGGATATGAACCCTTTTTGAACTCAGAACCATCGCATACGAGCCAAATGTCTGCTCTTACTTTTCATCCAGGATAATCACCTAAAGTATATTGTGCTCTGTCCCGAGAAAAGATTGCATCAGCAGCGATTTGAAAAGCCTCTACACGAGAGCATGAAGCGGCGATGAAAATTATCCCTCTACACTTTCAAGTCTCATCCTGAACTCCTTTCTGTGCCGTTTCTCCTCCTCCAATATGTGTTTCAGGACGCCGACCACTTCTGCATCATCAATAGCATCAATCTGCTGCTTGTACTTCTCGATGCCTCCTGTTTCAAGCGCTATCTGCTTCTCTAATTGACTTCTCAGGTCATCCCCTCCGAAATCAAGTTCCTTATGCCCCATTGTTGGCTTTCCGCCTCTTTTCACTATGAGATCAGCAAGCCAATTCATGTGCCTCATCTCGTCAATGGCAATATCCTCTGTTACTCTGCTCGGGTCGCACTGCTCCATTATAAAGGCGTTTCTCACATATATCAACGTAGCTTCTATTTCACCGACAAAATCTTCATTCAATAACCTGATTATTTCTTTCACATCCATAATTTTTTCCATTATGTATTACAATTAATATACCGAACGCATAAATAAAAACTATGCGAGCTAAAACGGTCTCTGAGGTTATTGTAGAGCAACTCGCAGCATGGGGCGTAGAATACATTTTCGGGCTTCCAGGCACGACCTGTTTGGGTTTGGTGGATGCAATACGCAAGCAAAACGAAATACGATTTATAAAGGTGCGGCATGAGGAAGCGGCAGCGCTTATGGCTTCTGCATATGCCAAGCTGACCGGTAAAGTGGGCGTTTGCTTGACTATTGCGGGACCGGGCGCTACCAATTTGATTACAGGACTTTACGATG
>QBUN01000327.1 GCA_013180565.1 Candidatus Methanophaga sp. GoMg3.2
CACAGGTTTTCTTTTATAAAAAGAAAAAGTGTTGTGTAATCTGTGTTAATCTGTGGTGGTAAAAATGAAAATAGCATCAATAGTAGGCGCAAGACCGAATTTCATCAAGTGCGCACCATTGTCAAAGGAATTAAGAAAAGAATTCGACGAAGTTATTATTTGATTCACACCGGGCAGCATTACGATTACGAGATGAACAAAGTGTTTTTCGATGAATTAAAAATACCAGAACCTGATTACCATTTAGGCGTTGGGTCTAGCACACACGGAGAACAGACAGGAGAAATGCTGAAAAGAACAGAAGAAGTTTTGATAGAACAAAAGCCGGACTTGGTTTTGGTTTATGGTGATACGAACACCACTTTAGCAGGTGCTTTAGCTGCCTCTAAACTTCACATCAAAGTTGGTCATGTAGAAGCAGGCTCAAGAAGTTTTGATAAGAAAATGCCGGAAGAGACTAACAGAGTTTTAACCGATCATTGCTCTGATTTGTTGTTTTGTCCTACTGAAACGGCCGTTGAGAATTTGAAAAAAATTTTTGTCAACAAGAGTAAGTGGAGAAATGGTGCGTATATTGAAGATACAGGAAGGCGTTATGGAATAGACTTTTGATAACGAGGCTGACGTATAAGGAGAACGTGCCGGATACGAAGTTATGAATGCCCATGCCAAAGCTAATATTTACCGATCACCCATTACGCATCACGAATTACCCATCACCCAAAAGAACGAGCTGGAATATTTTGATATGAATGCAATGCCAAGGGTAATCCCTATGTGTCCGAATACGAACATGGTTTATCTATATCTAATAGTGATAAAAATTGATTGGATTGCGACAAGATTTTATTATATGCAGTTCTAAGTAAGAAATGAGCAAACATGAAAATCTTGGATAAATACCGAAAAGCAGTGGACGAATTTGTAGAACGGGTGTTGGATAAATATAGCGACAGAATAGATAGCATCATCTTGTTTGGCTCAGTTGCAAGAGGCGAGGCGAAAGAAGAGTCAGATATTGATATCCTAGTTGTAACGAAGGTGGAAGACTTTAGATTGAGACGCACGCTTATAGGAATAGCTTTCGATATTCTGTTGCAAACAGGAGAAAACATTTCTGTGAAGGCCCTTTCAAAAGATGAATTTGAAAGGCATAAAAATTTTTCTTTCTTGAGTAGTGTTATTTCGGAGGGTGTGAAAGTTGCCTGAGGAAGAGGAGATTGAGATACTTATTGGAAGAGCAAAAAGAAGGCTTGATGCTGCATGTCTCTTATTCGAGGATGGTTTTTATGAAGATGCTGTGAGCAGGGCATATTACAGCATGTATTTTGCGGCGAAAGCGCTCCTTTTGAAAAAAGATATAACCGTGAAGACACATAAAGGACTTCTTTCCAAGTTCGGATTGGAGTTCGTTAATGAGGGGGTGGTTGAAGAATACTACGGAAGAGCGTTGCGAATCGCAGAAGAACTCAGGGAGGAGGCTGATTATTCAATTTCCCGTGAGATTACAAAGGAAGAAGTTGAATCAATAATGGACGATGCAGAGAAGTTTTTAGAGCGAATAAAAAGAGCGGTAAGGGAATTGAATTGAGGGATTGATTAAGATGGAACCCACATCAATAGTAGAAGCAAGATTTCATAAACATACACCCAACAGAAATAAAATAAATAAATCAGCGTAAATCCGTGTTAATCTGTGTCTTAAAAAATAAGTGAAATGTTTAAAGAACTCGCACCTTATGTAATAACCGCAACCGTAATCATCTGCGCCGTAATCGCAATAAAAATCAAGAAGGAAGACATTCTTACCACAGACGGCATATTCGCAGTTGTTGGATTTGCGTTAGGACTGTTTATAACGTCTTTGAACCTGATATACAGCAACAACTACCTTATCTCTTTAGGTCCTCTATTAGCAATCGCTTGTTTGCTGTATCTACGATTCCGAGATAGAATCTTAACATCGAGCACAGATTTTAATATTAATCTCAGCAGTAAAACATTGAAAATAAAAGGCATTATATTATTTTAGAAGGAAACTACATAGGATTTTAGAATATTTATACTATATGAAATTATTGTGTTTTTAGTTTCTAAAAATAAAGAAGATGTATAAAAGATGAAAATAGCATCAATAGTAGGCGCGAGACCGAACTTCATCAAGTGCGCACCCTTGTCGCGGGAATTGAGAAAAGAATTTGACGAAGTTATTATTTGATCCACACCGGGCAGCATTACGATTACGAGATGAACAAAGTGTTTTTCGATGAGCTAAATATTCCGGAGCCAGATTACCACTTAGGCGTTGGTTCTAGCACACACGGAGAACAAACAGGAGAGATGCTGAAAAGAACAGAAGAAGTTTTAATAGAACAAAAGCCGGACTTGGTTCTGGTCTTTGGCGATACGAACACCACTTTAGCAGGTGCATTAGCCGCTTCTAAACTGCACATCCAGGTTGGTCATATCGAAGCGGGCTTGAGAAGTTATGATAAGAAAATGCCTGATGAGACAAACAGAGTATTAACCGATCATTGTTCTGATTTGTTGTTTTGTCCAACTGAAACTGCTGTTGCGAATTTGAAAAAGAAGGTATTAATAACGGTGTTCATCTAACGGGAGATGTCATGGTAGATGCTTTAAACGAGAATATTGAAATTGCAGAGCAGAAATCAAATGTTTTGGATGAATTGAGCCTAAAACCAAAGGAATAATATTTGGCAACTGTTCACAGAGCAGAAAGTACCGATGAGTTTATCAGGCTGAGAAGTATTGTAGATGCTTTTTGTGTGATTGGGAATATAGTGTTTCCATGTCATCCAAGAACTGAGAAATTTTTGAAGCAATTTGGGTTGTGGGATAAGCTAACAAAGAAAGTAAAACTTATAAAGCCCATAGGATACCCGGATATGCTTATGTTGGAAAAGAATGCTTACGCCATTTTTTGCTTCGCAAAAAGAAATATTTCTTTGGTAAAGCTTTCTTTTTAAAAGAAAGGTTTATTATGGGCTTGACATACAAGGAGAATGTGCCGGATACGAGGGAGTCGCCAGTAAGGGAGATGGTGAAGGAGTTGAAGGAGTTCGGAGTTGAGGCATAGGGGTATGATCCTTTACTCAGCAAGGAGGAGATAAAGGGGTTTGGTGTGAAGGCTTTGGATAACTTGGATATGCAAATTGACTGTGTGATTGTGGCGGTTGCGCATGATGAAAATTTAAGATTTTCTTTTAGCACAGGTTTTCTTTTATAAAAAGAAAAAGTGTATTGAGGTAAGAGGGATATTTGATGAAGCCGCAGCAAAAGGAAAGAGATTTTATTATAAGTGTGTATAGAATGATATAGTATGAAAATATAGGATAATGTAGTAGGATAGATAACGAAGGAAGATATTGGTGGTGAGAGTTAAAAAAGCTGTTATACCTGCAGCAGGATGGGGAACAAGATTCCTCCCGGTTACAAAATCAATGCCAAAGGAGATGTTGCCCATCATAGATAAGCCCATCATTCAATTTGCTGTCCTCCTGGGTGACGATATTATAAAAGACGATACGCCATGCATAAAACAATTGGTTGATGTTTATCAGAAGTATAAGAACTCTAGCTCTGTGATAGCGGTGGAAGAAGTTAAAAATGAAAATGTAAGCAGATATGGAATAATAAGAGGTACTGAAATAGATAAATTGGTTTACCGTATTGAAGACATAATAGAGAAGCCTTCCTTGGATGAAGCACCTTCAAATATAGGTGCTGTCGGGAGATACATTCTCACACCAGAGATATTTGATTGCATCAAAGAGACGCCACAGGGAAAAGGAAATGAGATACAACTTACAGATGCTATTAGAAACCTTTCTTTTGAAAAGAAAGCTTTACCAAAGAAATGAAGAAACTTTTTCTTGGAGAAAAGGCTTACCAAAAGAAGGAATTAAGATTTTCTTTTAGCACAGGTTTTCTTTTCTAAAAAGAAAAAGTGTGTTTACGCATATAAATTCAAAGGTAAGAGATAGGATGCTGGAGATAAGCAGGGGTATGTAAAAGCGATTATAGATTCTGCGCTGGAAAGAGAAGATTTAAAGGATGAAGTTATGAGATATTTGGAGGGATTAGCATGAAAAAGATGTTAATAAGGGACATCAAAGAGTGGATAAAGTTAATAATGAACGAACTAAGGAGCAATGATGAAGTTGAAGCGATATACCTATTTGGTTCTTATGCAAAAGGTAATGCAAAGCCAATTTCTGATATAGATATTTGTGTACTTACAAAAAGGGATATTCCAAAGCGTGTAAAAGAGGAGATATTGAGCAATTCATCTAAAAATATAGATATTTCTATATTTTGGGATCTTCCGCCAACGATAAGATTTAGAGTTTTTAAAGAAGGGAAGCTGTTGTATAAAAGGGATGAAATAGCGTTGCAAAGGGTTAAAGAGGATACGCTTAAATCCTATTTGGATATTCAACCGATGATTAAAAGGCACTGTATTCATATATTAAGTTAGGTAAATGAATGAAGATGTATGACATAGAAAGAATAGGAAAGATAATAAGCGACATTGAAAGATACTTTAGAGATTTAGAATTAGACAGGCTGTCCCGCAATTACCCAACAACCAATAGAAATTATACAATAGTACAAAAATCTAAAAAACGCTTTCTTTCTAACTCAATGCACATTTATAGCCGGATTTTTCTCAAATTGCAAAAATACCACTTAGAAGAATGCGTATCTTAGTTTCAACCGAAATTAAACCGAAAGGTTTTTATTATGGCATGTACAACTGTTCTTTAGTTATAAAAAAGAGGTGATTGTAACGGATGGCAATACGAAGCGATAAAATAGGGCAATCTTGGCTATTGCCCCCTGCTGTTAGTGAACTCATACCAGAAGACCATATTTGCAACTTGGTTGAGGTAGTAGTGGATAACATGGACGTTGGAGAAATTGAGCAGAAGTACAGGTCCGGACCTGGCAATCCTGCATATTCACGGCGGATGTTGCTAAGAATAGTGATAATGGCGTCTGCTGATGCCATTTGGTCTTCGAGAAAGATAGCAAAGCTAGCTCATGAGAATGTAGTGTATATGTATCTAACAGGGCATGAGAAGCCCGATTTCCGAACGATATGCAATTTTAAAAAGGAGTGTGAGGAACTAATTGAAGCGGCGTTCAAGGAAACCGTCACGATTGCTAAAGCATTAGGAATACTTAACTTGGAGCACATATCAACCGATGGTACCAAGATGAAAGCAAATGCTTCAAACAATTACACGCTGAGTAAGGAAGAGATAGAGAGGATAAGAAGAATAATAGCGAGAGGGATTGCGATAGATAAAGAGGAGGACAAGCTCTATGGAGATAAGAGAGGTGACGAGCTGCCACCCGAACTCAATACGCAGGAGAAGACTCGTGAGAAGATAAAGGAGATTGAAGAATCTTCCGGCCAGAAAATGAAGGCGCGGCGAAGAAAATTATCGTGCAGCATGTGCTTGGTGATGAAAAAGATAAGGCGGCAATAATGAAAAAGCTCGATAAGGCCGAGGAAGAGCTTACAAAGAGTGGACAAGGTGTCGTCAGCATAACCGACCCTGAATCTCGATTTATGGAGAACAAGAAGAAACGTAAAGAGTTATCATACAACCCTCAGATAACGGTAGACCACGGTTCTGGGATAGTTCTTGCTAATGACGTTACTCAGGACTGTACTGACCATTACCAGTTGCAACCGCAGCTAGAAATGACGGTTGAGAACATAGATGGCTTGCCTGAATGGACAAAGGTGAGTATGGATAATGGCTACTTCAACGGCCCCAACCTGCGGTATTTGGAGGAGAAAGAGGTGGATGGTTATATTCCAGACAGCAAGCAGGCTCAAGAGATGAATGGAAAGAAGGTAAAAGACGGTCCTTATTCGAAGGACAAGTTTGTGTATGATGAAGTGAATGACCAATTTATATGCCCTAATGGCGAGATACTCACTAGAAAGGGGGCGTATGAGTATAAAGGTAAGCTACAGTACTCCTACTATGGTGCGAACTGTGGGGAATGTCCTTTCAGGGAGGAATGTGCCGGTAAAAGCAAAGAAAGAAAGATCACAAGTGATGACTACGAGGCAGAACGTAGGCGGATGGCAGGTAAAATGTGTTCCGAGAAAGGGAAAGAGGAATACAAGAAGCGTAAGGAGACTGTTGAATGGCCCTTCGGCAACATTAAGCAAAATATGAAGTTTCGGGAGTTTTATACAAGAGGGATAGAAAACGTGCGGATAGAGCATAATCTTGTGTGCACAGCTCATAATCTGAGGGTGATGTGGGGTAAATTAGGTGGTAGTGTGGCTACATTATGTAATATTAAGGGTTTGGTAGCTAATTTCGCATTTAGGGTATCAAGTATTTAGGTTTTTATTCATATTTCCTCTCGGAGTGTCATGAACTTTTGATTTATGTTGATTTACTGTCATTGTCTTTATGTACAATAAAATTCTATAATTTATTTGCGGGACAGCTTGGTAAGAAATAATCAATAATCGCCATAAAGAGGATAACGAGCAATAATACGGGAATTATCTGAATTTCTAATAACTGCGAATCGTTTGCCGAGAAAGGCTGCTTCTGCGGGAAATTGAACTATACTAACGGTTACCCATGTAATTATTCATGCCCTCTTTTTTCCTCGTCTGTAAGCCAGAAGACTTTCTCCCTGTATTTCAACTTCTTTATTTTTCCGCATTCCTCCAGCCTCTTTAAGCTATCCTGAATATTATAGTTCTTTGGTAAAGCTTTCTTTTTGAAAGAAAGGTTTCTTAGCGTGTCTATAACCTGCCCCTCCCTCATTGGATGCCGTCTTATTATTGCTAAAATAGCATCTTCCGGATTTATAAATCCCTCAGTGGAAAATTCACCAGTCTCCTCTTCGGTAATATCAACTACATTAGCATCGCTAAGAATCGCATGTGCTAATGTGATGGCTTCTTTATCAGGGGGTACAGCCCAAGGTTCCGCAGGTGGTCTTATCGGGACATTTATATACGTTCGATCGGGCTCTATTTTCTCAAGCCTGCTTTTTAGTGTTTCTAATTCCTCTTCTGAGTCATTGAGCCCATTTACCAGCATGACTTCTACCCATATCTCACCGTTATACTCTCGCCGGAATCGTTCCAAACCTTTGACAACTGTCTCAAAATCAAGCCCGCGATGGGGTCTGTTTATCTTTCTGTATGTTTCGGCAGTGCCGGCATCGAGGGATGGCATAACAATATCTGCTTGTGAAAGGTCGTTTCTTACATCTTCTCTATAAAGCAGGGACCCATTTGTATCAACAGCTATGGGTATATCTGCTATTTCCTTAGTCTTCCTGATTAGCCAACCAAGGCTTTTACATAAAGTCGGTTCGCCTTCGCCTACGAAGGTTACAAAGTCTATTTCGCGGTGGCTACTTTCTACTTCTATTACCCTTCGGATTTCGTTCAACAACTCTTCTGGAGGGAAGAAGTCTTTACGCTGATTGGTCATGTGCGTTGTCCTGCCAAGCTGGCAGTAGACACAGGAATAGTTACAGGTTTTGAAGGGGATAGGGTTAACGCCTAAAGAGCGACCAAGACGCCGTGATGGAACTGGTCCATAGACCATTTTCAGTTTATACATCTATGTACTATTTTATGTCACATCATATTAAACTTTAGCCGCCCTAAAAGCAAAATAATCTTATAGAAGCCCCATCCATGCCACACCCGGAATAAAATAGTGCCAAATGGCCAGTACTTCAGCATTGGTTGATAAATATAATCAAAACAGAGGTACTGGAAAATGAAAAGGAAGCAGGAAAAAGAGCGATATATAGGATAGACTGTCATTTAAGACACTGGACCGGCAGTTCCAACAAGAAGCGATTGCGGGATTGAGCTGTTTACCACTGGAGGCAAAAGCACTTACCGAGATTGTTAAAGAAGTTTTTTAGAGAAAAAAGAGCCGGTACATGTAGCAAGAGAGACAGATCACAGTCCAGAAGCAGTGGGAAAGTATTGCCAGCAGTTTAATAAAGTGAAGTGGTGTGTGGAAAATGGGATGAGTCAGGAGAAAATCCAGATTGTTACTGGAATGGAAGCACCTTTAATAGACGAATACTTAATTTGACAATGTCACATTTAATAAAGCGGCAATAAACGGTTTATATGGTATTCTTCATGTGAATAGTAAATGAGCGATGAATATCAACAATCGGTATTTGAGCCTGAACGATGGGGCTTATCAACAGGAAGTACGCAAAATCTTGCTCAGCGTTTTTTTGGACTTTGGCGGAGATTCCAAGTGCGGTTTACGTCAAAAACACGTGATACCAGTGAATACGCGTACTGCTACATGGGTGGACAGCTAAGAA
Source organism: Candidatus Methanophaga sp. GoMg3.2 (assembly GCA_013180565.1). Next base: position 8,377 of record QBUN01000327.1, read on the forward strand.
TAGAAGAAAAGCGTAATTTTGCTATTATTGGGTGCAATACGCGGGTATCTGAACAGAACATGCAGCATTTCATGTCTAACTCCCCGTGGTCAGTGCAAGGAGTGATACAGCAGGTGCAGGAGGAAATTGCGGCTACAC
>QBUN01000326.1 GCA_013180565.1 Candidatus Methanophaga sp. GoMg3.2
AAAAAAAGGGATGACTGCAGTTGAAAACGGAAACTACACTATCAAACCACAAAAAACTAAAAATTAGAATTTATTTTCCGGTGGCCCCTAAGTCTATGATTACCCCTTCCCTTATCTCCTCGCTTATTTCATAATCACCATCTCTAAATTTTATGTACATCGCATCCGCTTCAGAGTCATATCTTATTTCCATTTTTCACCTCCTAAAATACCTCCTTGGATCCGTCCTATATGCAGAAACAACAATTAGTTTGTCATTCTTTAAAATTATAAACAGAATGTTTTTTCGGCTCGTAGGGGATCGTTCTAAGTTCAAAAAGCAGAAATCTTAGGCAGGGAATAATTCTTCTCGACATCTTCTATTTCATCAATTGCATATTGAAGGTAACATCCGCCAATCGCCGGGATTTTATCGCCGAAGCGAAGCGCCGTAATTATCCATGCTTCTATTGCATCCTTAGCCATCTCCACAGCCTCTCCTCTTGTTATACCCCAGGTGATGCATCCAGGAAGCACAGGCACTTCCACCGTCCAGGATGCATCTTCATTCCGAGAAAATCTCGCATGGCTCAAAGCCAGCCTTACATACTGCTCAAAAGTTATCTTGTCTGCCTGTTTCACCCCTCTCACCCCTTTAATCTTTTTCTCCCATGGCAATGTGATAGAAGCAGCCCCCATGATTATTCTCCTCCTATGACAGGATTGTTGTAATGGCCTATAAATATAGTCATTCCGAAAAAATATGTGTGGGTTTGTTTTGATATCCATAACTTTTCGGGTCAATATCTATCTGTTCAAAGATGTTGTGCTGTGTCTTGATTCCCTTCACCGTCTCAAAAATATCTGCCGTTATCGTTCCTTGCACTAAATAATTAGCGTTCTCATCTCGCACAATCCTTGCAAGGACAGAATAGAACGTATTTCGAAATGCTTTCCTCTTCTCTTAGGGCTCAGTAATTCCTTTTAAAGCATCAAAAAACTCCGTAGCTGCATCTACCTGCCTTGCATTCATATTTATTGCCTTAAAAGAGTTTGTAACGTGTTCTGCTTCGCCTTCGCGCATCAAGCCATCGTCAATGAAAACTGATACCAATCGGTCTCTTACTGTACGGTGCGTGAGCACTGCACAAGCGGTAGAATCAACTCATCCTGAAGTTGCTATGACTGTTTTTTCATCGCCTATTGTTGCTTTTACTTCATCTACCTGCTTTTCAATAAATTTTTCCGGCTCAAACATTTTTTACACTTTTACCTCCCTAACCAATATTTCAATTTCTGCTAACAAAATTAAGGGTGCTTTTACACCCCTATTTTGCCAACTTAAAAAAACCTTCACGACGTCAATATCTCCTCGAACAAATCCGCCTCCAGTTCATGCAGCATTGGTATACCCGTGACTTCGGCTGCAAGCTTGCTCATTGCCTATCCGCCAATCAACTACCCAATATCTTATCCACCTCATCTTTATCCGCATCCATCACATAATCGATACCGCTGATTTCCGCTGCTTCTTTAGTCAACGCCGCTATATCATCGCGTGTAATGTACTCCAAACCAAACTTACGACTGCCGCACATCAACTGCTGCTGACCCTGCGCAAGTCTTTGCAAATAAGTGTAAAGACCTATCGCACCCGTGGGAATATCATCGAATTTCTTACCATTACCAAACTTACGCTTCAATTCCGGTGCTGTAACGAATATCTCCTCCACGGTATTCCGAAGATATTTGTTAATAAAAAAATAGAGAGGCAGTAGGTTATTTAGCCTCTACCATCCATCGCAAGTTGTTATCCTCCTATTCAGCCCACTATGAGGTCAATATCTCCTCGAACAAATCCGCCTCCAGTTCATGCAGCATTGGTATACCCGTGACTTCGGCTGCAAGCTTGCTCATTGACGCAATATCGCCCCGGTCTATCAAATCCAGTTTGAACTTCCTTGTACCGGCAAGTAACTGTTTTAAACCGAGTCCTAACCGCTCACTTAGATATGTATAGACCCCAACGGCAGACCAGGGTATCTCCTTGCCTATTTTACTACCGTATTCCGTTTTTAACTCCTCAGTGGCGATAAAGAACTTTTCCGGGTTATTGCCGTATTTATTAGCGAAATCACGTGGCAATCTGCCATTTTCCGCGAGTTCCGTGTAATAAAGAGCTTTCATCGCCGCCGTTAACGGCGACCTTGCCATCGTGATTGATTTTATATACGGACCATTGCCGAAGTTGCTCATAGCAATCGTCTTGAACATCTGCGTCTCGTTGACGAACCCGCCAGCCATGCTCATGTCAGGCACGTATTTACCTTCTCGCTCCAATATCCGTGCACACTTCAATATCTGTGCTTCTAAATACACGGTAGGCGTGCTCATCTCGTTCATCATCGGCACAGGACTCATGCCCGTCCCGCCACCGGCGCCATCAAACGTTATGTAATCCACTTTCGCTTCCGATGCCACTTTCATCGTCCATGCAACGTCCACAGGCCGGTAAGCACCTGTTTTTATCGTTACGTATTTTGCACCTATGCCACGCAGCCATTCGACATCTTCTACAAAACCACGCTCCTCCGGGAATCCAACTCGGCTGTGTCGCTCGAAGGTCTTGAACAAGCCGTCTTTAAACGCTTCTTGAACTGCGGGGTCTTCGGGGTCCGGCTGCACGATATAGCCCCTCTTCTTCAGGTCTAATGCCCTTTCCAGAGACGATACACGTATTTCACCACCTATTGCCTTTGCTCCCTGCCCCCATTTCCTCTCCACTATGTTCACATCCAATTTAGACAGTATGTATTCATCCACCCCGAACCTCTGGTCTTCTACATTCGTCTGCACCGCGATATCGCCATATTTGCCGTCCCAGTACTCTTTGAACAGTTTTACTCTTCGCTCCATCTCAGGCGATTTCGTCACTTTCCCGTTTGTGAATACCGATTCTTTGTCAACGCCGCAGACGTTCTCGCCTATGATGATGATTATTCCTGTGAGCGCAGCACCAATTGCAAGTCCATCCCAGTTGTTCCTTCCCACATCTGTAGATCCGAAAGCGCCACTTGCCAGCGGTGTCTTTAACGGAATACCTCCTATCTTCGATTCTATGTTCACATTCGGAAACACAGCCATATCAGGGCTCGGTTCTATCCCTTCTGCACCTCGCAACCGTGAAAGGATATTAAAATCAGAGAAATCGAGCCCGTAATCCTTATTTGACGCGGCAGTGCTCCAGCCATACTGCTCCGGTTCCGGATACAATACCTCTCGACCCCTAAACGTACTCTTCCCTATTTCGCATAGCACTGTACACTCTTTCACGCATATCGGACACATTCCACTCATCGTATTCACATCTCGCCTTCTCACGGATGTTCCCGTGGTAGACCTCGCATTTGCATATATATCTGTCATTTATTTCAATCACCTCTCCCTATTTGCAATGTAAACGAATACGGATTCGTCATACATGCAGAACAAATCTCCATCTGATCCCGTATCATACCATAATTCCCGTATTTCTTATTTATAGCAAATCTTTCCATCTTTTCTATTCCCTCAACGCTCATCTTCTTCGTCTCTATTACCCCTGCAGAAGCAGAAGCTTTTACAAGCTCTGCACCTACTTTTGTCCGGATTATTAATGTCGTCCATCCATCCGGCGAACCCGCAGAGCCTGCTGAAACATCTGCAAGTTGCGATGTGAAATCTTCACATATCTTGCATGTATCCCGTACGCAATGTTCCATATCTTTTGTAGGAATACTAAACTCTTTGTCCTTTGTAACCACCATAAAGTTCCCCTTTGAAACATAAAACCGCTCCACATCCCTAATATCTATTCCTTCTCTTTCTGACAGAAACGTAACCAGGTCACGGTGCCAGAACGCTTTGGTGCCAAAAAGCCCAATTAAAATTTTCACCCTATCCAGTTCCAAAGAGGAGTCATGGAGAGCGTGAAGCCTTCTCACTGCCTCTATATTACAGCCCGTGCCGACCATTGCGATATTTTCATAGCCACGGTCTATCGCATTCCATACACCCAGGACAGAAGGACAAGCGGTATATTTAGGACCTTTGCCAAGCAAGACTTCTTCTGGTGTTGTTGCAACGAAAGGTTCGACTTTCCAATCTTCTGTCCTCGTAGCAACAACAGCAGCATCTATAAATCCACTTCTTACCGCTTCGTATAACATTGCAGTTACAACACTGCCATCCTGCCCCACCGCTCTCATGCCCTTATCCGTTGCTCTTGCACTTAAAATTTCATTATAGTATCCAAGAATCCGCCCCTCGGGCGAGGACGCACAAGGGCTGAAATCACATACGCCATATTCCATCCTCGGGCATTCCCCCTCACATAAGCGGCAAGCTGCGAATGTACGAGGGCAGAAACTGAAACAGAAGCCCTTTGACACTGTTCCCCCACAGCCCTTATCCCACACCACCTCTTCTTCGCTATACTTCTTATAATCCGGTATGAACGCTGCACATGCACCACAATAACAGCATACAGGAAGACTTCTTTCGTTTGTCATAAACTATGTTCTCCTACTTTCCTTTTTTAGTTGTATATCTTCTCCGTATTTACTTTTCATAGTGGTCTATATAAGACTATTTATGAACTTTTCATAAAAGTTATGAAAAGGGAAATGACAGGACATATGCAAAAAAGAAAAGAGATTAAAGGTGATTCTACAAAAACAAGATTAGATAGTGGCTGTGAGGATAAGTTACAATCGGTTTTGGTCATGTAACTACAGCGACCAAAGATTCAGAAGAGTCCTTTTTTTGCTTTTCTCGTGAAAATCTGTATAATGTCGTCGTTTGCTGAACAAATACTTTTTTCTTTTAGCACAGGTTTTCTTTTTTTCTAAAAAAGAAAAAGTGTTACAGCACCGATAGATACCCGTTCCACTCCCATCCCGTTACGTTCACAGGATCCGCAGCCCATTCTACCGTCTTTGAAATGATAAAGTTGCTGAAGATGTGCTTACCTAAAGATTCTATAGTTATAATAAGTTTTCAAGGAAATAGTGGTGTATCCTTCGATCTTCGGTAAGTTCCGGGTGAAAAGAAAGCGCAATTATGTTTCTTTGTTTGGCAGCTACTATGTGCCCATCGAAAGTTGCTAATATATCTACATTTTCCGCCGCACAGGTTATAGCAGGTGCTCTAATGAAGACCGCGTGAAAGGGTTCATCAAAAAGGCTCATCTTTAGCAACACCTCAAAAGATTCCCTTTGCCGCCCAAAAGCGTTCCTCTTTACTTTTGCATCAATTAAACCGAGCAGTGGCTGTCCGGTCTTTGCAACTTCTTCATCGCCCTCTTCCGCAAGCAATACCATCCCAGCACAGGTGCCCAATATCGGCTTTCCCACTTCAGCAGCTTCTTTTATATCCGGAAGGATGCCTTCTCGCTCCATTAGCCTGCCTATTGTTGTGCTTTCTCCGCCTGGTATGATAATGGCATCGCATGACTTAACTAGTCCTTGATGCTTTATCTTTTCCACTTCTCCTTTTTCTCCTCGCTCTGCTAAAGCCTCCTCCATCGCCCTAACGTGCTCTTCCACATCTCCCTGTATCGCAATTATGCCTATTCTCGTTGTCATTGTAGTCAACCCCTTTCACTATTGTTCATGGTTCCATATGTTTTTTTGATGATATAACCCTAAATCAATAATAAAAATACGCAAGTAGGGAGAATAATCATTTCATCTTTATAAAATTCAAATTGGTCTTTACCCACCAAGATTTTATTCTGCAATTGTACTGCCGGAAAGTCCCTCTTTTCTACTTTATTTTGCCATTTAACCTCGATTCCTGAGCCGTCAAAATAAAAATCAATCTCCTTCTTTTGATAATAATACAATATCTTACCAAATTTCCTTATTAGATGCTCTGCAACTATCCCCTCGACTAACTTAGGCATTTCCTCTTCTTTAATTTCTGTTTTCGTAAGCTGCATTTTAAAACTATGAAAAAGAAATGGGTCAATGAAATATACCTTCCTCATTCTCCTGAAAGATTCTACACCCTTTTTCAGGTCTATCGGGAACACGTTTCGTAGAATGAATAAATTTTCCAGTACTTCCAAATAACCCCTTATGGTTACATGAGATCCAATTTCCATCTCTTTCGCTATTGAATTGAGCGAGAATCTTGTGCCATAATTCTTTAAAACGCCGAGCAGCACAGATGACGTTATTCTTTCGCTTCTTTCTATCTTGGCTATATCGCCAATAAGCCATTTCCAGTATATCTCTTGGGTCTCTTCTCTTATTTTACCTCTCTCAATAAGTTCGTATGCGCTTCTTGGAAAGCCGCCACACTTAACGTATAGCCGAAAAAGTTTCTCGATTTCGCGGAAATAAAATAATAGCTTTTTTGCTTTTTCATTTAGCTCATTAACAGATAGCCCGGAAATTTGTACCGTTAGCTCTTTTTTGAGGTTTCCACTACCAAAAATATTACAAAATTCTTTAAACGATAAAGGTAGAAAAGACCGGATTTTTATTGGTCTTCCAGGAAATGTCTCCTTCTTCAGTGCAATAGAGGACGAACCCGTAACAAAAATGAATTTATCATTAATTAAGGGCGAATCAAGAACAAACTTTACTGCTCGCTGCCACTCGTTCACGAAAGTTATTTCATCAAAGAAGATGTATTTCTTGCCCTGCATCAGCGAATCCGAGAACCTGACAATTTCCACGAGATCATTGAAATCTTTTATTGTCTCACACGAAAAATAGAGAATCCTCTTTGAATCTACCCCTTTATCAATCAAATTCTTGATGAAAAGTTTTAGGAATGTCGTTTTACCTACCTGTCTTGGCCCAATGATTAAGGTATTCTCGTTTTTAAACACAAATACTATTTTCTGCCGTTTTGATAAAGCTTCCTTTACCTTTTCATCTTCCTTTATTCTCTCTCGGCCTTCCCACCATGGATTTTGCTCTGTTATCTGTCTCAGTTCCATCTTCGGTCACTAATTGACATTTAACTGTCACAATATTTAAACTTTTTGATGCACGGTAACAAAAAAATACCTATTTTGGATTTTATACTATCTCATTATCATAAATAAAAAAAAGAAAAAGAGTTACAGCACCGATAGATACTCCTTTAACTCCCATTCCGACACGTTCACACGATATTTGTCCCATTCTACCTTCTTTGATGTGATAAAGTTGTTGAAGGTGTGGTTACCTAAAGCTGCTCTCACCAGTTCACTATTCTCTGTCAATCCAATAGCCTCAATCAAACTCCCGGGTAGTGACTTTATCCCTCCCTTCGCCCTTTCCGCACTATTCATCAAATATACATCCTTCTCCGTGGACGGTGGCAACTCGTACTTACCTTTCATTCCGGCCAGCCCGGCAGCGAGCATCACAGAGAATGCCAAATATGGGTTGCATGCGGGATCTGCGCTGCGATATTCCACTCGTGTCGCTTTCTCTTTTCCCGGCTTATACATCGGCACCCTTACAAGCGTAGAGCGGTTACGACGTGCCCATGTAATATACACCGGCGCTTCATAGTCCGGAACCAGACGCTTATACGAATTTATCCACTGATTGGTTATCGAGGTTATCTCCGGTGCATGCCTTAACAGTCCCGCAATATAGGCCTTTGCAAGCTCAGACAGTTGATATTCCTCATCTTGATCGAAGAACGCATTTCTATCCCCTTTAAATAACGATTGATGCACATGCATTCCCGAACCATTCACACCGAAGATAGGTTTAGGCATGAACGAGGCATAACAGCCCTGTTGCTGTGCTATCTCCTTTATCACTATTCGGTATGTCATCACCTGGTCGGCCATAGTAAGCGCATCTTTATAACGAAGGTCTATCTCATGCTGCGAAGGTGCAACTTCGTGGTGGCTTGCTTCTACATCTATACCCATTGCCTCCAGCGTTAAGACTGCGTCCCTTCGTAAGTCGCTTCCCGCATCCAGGGTCATCAAATCGAAATAGCCGCCCTCATCTAGTAACTCCGGATTTTTATCGCCTCTAAAATAGAAGTATTCCAGTTCCGGACCGACATAGAATGTGTAGCTGTCCTCTTTCAACTGCTCTAAGTTCCGCTTCAATATATACCTCGGATCGCCTTCGTATGGATTGCCATCGGGCTCTAGGATGTCACAGAACATTCTCGCAACTACATCCGCCTTTGGTCGCCACGGAACAATTCGGAATGTTGAGGGGTCTGGTTTCGCGAGCATATCGCTTTCGTCTATCCGTGCAAAGCCCTTTATCGAGGAGCCGTCAAAGCCCATACCTTCGTCAAAGGCGGCTTCTAATTCGGAAACAGAAATGGCGACACTCTTTAACCGCCCCAGGATGTCTGTGAACCAAAGTCCGATGCTTTTTACAGCTCGCTTCTCTATCGTTTCAAATACTTCCTCTTTCGTCTTTACTTCTTGCCCCATTTGTCATTCCTCATCATCATGATATAATTAAAAAGAATAA
>QBUN01000325.1 GCA_013180565.1 Candidatus Methanophaga sp. GoMg3.2
TTTCGGGTTAAAGAAGAAGCTTATGTCTGTTCCAATACTCATTTACGCCCTCCTGTATCTTATTCAGTGCCGCCTCCTGCCTAACAGGTTTAAAGAGATGGGCGAACCGCCCCTGTACTTGTAGATATTCTTCCACTGGCTTAAATCTTTTGGGGACAACAGTATGAGTAACAACACCAAAAACAGCCTCTTTTAGTGCCCAGATGCCAGTATCAACCGCAAGTTTTGCTAGTTTTACCGTGTATGACGTGTCTATTCCCCAGCCAGGAGGGCAAGGAGAAAGAGCAATAAACAGTTTTGGGCCTTTGTACTGTTCTGCCTTTTTAAATTTGTTAATCAAATCAACAGGGTGGGCTGGCGAGATGGTAGCAAGATAGGGCGGCTTGTGGCTATTCCAAATCGCAAAGAGATCTTTCTTTGCAAGTTCCGATCCTATTGGGCTTATCCTTCCAGGAGGGGTTGTGCCGGTCTTTGATGCATATGGTGTTGCCCCTGACCACTGGACGCCGGTATTGCCATAAGCCTCATTATCATAACAGATATAATAGAAGTCGAGGTTGCGGTTGATAGCTCCCGAAGTAGAAGAAAGACCCATATCGTAAGCAGACCCATCGCCGGTCAATACAACCACCTTCAAATCCTCGTCCGGGTCGAGCCTACCCTTTTTTATTAATATGTCCAGCGCATCCCGTATCCCTTGCGCACCGGCTGGTGCACATGCCATTGCGGTATAAAGCCAGGAATTCTTAAATGGGGTATAGGGATAGATGGTAAGCAGAGTGAAACAACCTGCGGCATTTACTATTACTGTCTTTCGCCCCAGTGCCTTCATACAGTGCCTTAAGGCCAAAAGACCACCACAACCCGCACAAGCTGGAGTGCCTGGGAGCATATTCTCTTCAGGTGGGATGTCTTTGATTGATTTTATACGTTCCATCTGTTGTATTATGTTTAACCCCTCTTATTTTTCCTTTTTAAATACTGCTCGAATAAACTATACCTAGTTATGCAGATAAGAATAGCAATTAAAAAGGCAAATTCTCACCCCTGCAACCACTGCCAGAGCGGCACAAACCGGATGTCACAGCCCTTGAACTCCTCCTCGCCTTCCCAATCTCAGGTAATCACAAGAAGGTAACGGCAATCCCGTTCACCAGCCGCCCGGACAAGCGACTTCAATTCACGCTCCTTTGTCTTCGGATCATCAATATCGTAGCATACCTATATCAGCCGAGCATCAGCGCCTTCCTTTATCACAAAATCAACCTCGCGGTGCTGCTGATCTTTCCAGTAATAGAACTCAAGACGCGAACTGGAGCCAGACCTTTGTCTTAAAAGTTCCACGGCAACTGTATTCTCCATCAATTTACCCATGTTTTCTGAAAACGTGAACGTTTCCCTTCATACCGCTCAAGCATTTCATAATTCACAGGTTTACCTCCTTTTATGCAATGAGACACCGCTCGATAAGTCAGCACCCTTTCGAGTTAAGGCAAATTTTGAACCCATATACAGCTCATTACAAGCTGCCCTTCGCTTTTTATCGATTCCTCTACCCCCTATGCCATCGTTTGCCCTCACGGGATCACTACCCGGATTTTCGGGGAGCATATTGGGCTTACCAAGTTCTATATCACAGATACTTATGAACGCCTTAGAAGCCATCTGTAAGACGGAAACCGTCTGTCCATTCCCTACAACGCCTCTACAGTCGTTATAGTCTGATTTCGTGCCTTTTGGCCTAAGCGTAACAGTCCGTTTTCGCTTATCCTGCGTTACGACTCTTTCGATGGTTCGCATTACTCTCGGAATAGCTGGTCTTATCCTGGCAGTTGATCCGAATCGGATTTTCTGATTTTCCACGTTGTTCCGTAGGCATACTGCGTGGGCGTTGCCATCCACACATTCTGCGGTAGGATTATCCCGGATGGAAGGGGTAGCCGGTTAGGCAATCTGTGATGCAACTTCTTGTCAACAGACCACAAGATTACACAGATTTCCACAAGATTTCTATGTTACTCTTGTGTAATCGTGGTTTTATAGGCGGATATCCACACAATATTAACAAGAACGCGCCTCATCCCGGCAGTTCAATCGGTTTCAACAGATTATCTTCCATGTGTTTGAGTTCATCAATGCCAGAAATCACGATCTCCGGATCTGGCTTGAGTTTACTTTCAGGGACCTTACCTTCGTAATCCAGGTTATATAAAATATATTTAATACAGTTGAGTCTCGCTTTTTTCTTGTCATTGGATCGAATAATTATCCACGGGGCAATGGTTCGGTTTGTTTCACTAAGCATCTGGAACTTTTTTATTGTATACTGATCCCACATTTCCTGTGCCTTCTTATCAACACGGGAGACCTTGTATTGCTTCAGCGGATTGGTCTTTCTTGCATCAAATCGTCTTGTCTGTTCATCTTTAGAGACTGAAAAATAAAACTTGAATAAAAAAATTCCACCTTTTACAAGCAATTGTTCGAAGAGAGGAACATCCTTTAAGAAGCGTTTATTCTGCTCATCGGTGCAGAATCCCATCACAGGTTCAACCATTGCCCGGTTGTACCAGCTGCGGTCAAACAATACTATCTCTCCTGCTGATGGGAGATGCTGGACATATCGTTGGAAATACCATTGGTTTTGTTCCCTGTCGCTGGGCTTTTCGAGTGCCACAACCCGCACACCCCGTGGATGTATATGTTCGGTAAATCTCTTTATTGTGCCCCCTTTCCCGGCAGCATCCCGTCCTTCAAACAATACCAAGATGCGCAGTCCGCAAGTCTTGACATGGTTTTGCAACTTTATAAGTTCGATCTGCAGATTGCGCAGTTCCTCTTCATATTCAAGGGTACTTTTTTTTACCCATACGCTAACACGGTTCTTCTCCTGCACCTTGTCCCTATTCCTGATGGCGGTATATTCAGCCAATTTCACTTTTTTCCCGGATTCTGCATCGTCGTTTTTTGTTGCCATCTTTTATTCCCCCGAGTATGTAACCATACAATCAAAACTCGTACGTACCATATTTTCTCCAGTTCTTCTTCATTATCTTCGCTTCCTTATCTCCAGGGATCGCGATCTCCGGATCCAGGTTAAAATCCAACTTCCGACTCCTGCCTATATATCTAACTGTACTGAGGATTATTTTAAACGTTTCTAGTCGAGCTAGATGTTTATCATCCGACCGGATGATGTACCATGGCAACGTTTCAGTATGTGTCTTTTGTAACAATCTGAATTTTTTCTCAGTAAATTCAGCCCATAATTCCTGTGCCTGTAAGTCCACTTCACTGAGTTTCCACTGTCTTAACGGATCATTTTTCCGCCTTTCAAATCGCCTTGCCTGTTCCTCCTTAGAAACCGAAAAATACAATTTAAGAAGCGCTGTCTTTTCATCAGCGGTGAAATTTTCTTCGTAACTGATCACGTCATCCATAAATTGTTGATATTGACGCCAGGTACAAAACCCCATCACAGGTTCAACCATTGCCCGATTATACCAGCTTCTGTCGAACAGTACGATCTCCCCCGCATGAGGAAACTGTTCGATATAGCGCTTCATGTGGAGTTCAGTTGCCTGATCTTCATTTGGTTTGCCAAGGGCGACCACGCGGTACCTTTTTTCGTTCATATACCGGGTAACCCGCCGGATAGTGCCTCCTTTCCCGGATGCGTCCCTGCCATCGAAAAGAATAATTAGCTTTTTCCCGGTTTTTTCTACATGACGTTGTAATTTAATAAGCTCTGCCTGATACGGTTTCAATTCCTCTGCTTCATAATATTTCAGCAGTGCTGACTTTATTATTTTGTTTTTCTCTTTCTTTCTGAGGTTCCGCAGTATATTTTGAATTTGGGCACTTCGATCTTGTTCTGCAGCAATGGTTGGTTCCACTCTTGGCTCGGCCTTCTTCACTACATCTCTGATCCTGGCACGTGGCCCCTTTGGCTTTATTTCAACCTCTGTCATAATAGCTCTACTCTAATTAGATTTACTAAGTTTTTTACTATTTATATCCCATGTTCTTCGGATTCGCACCTATCTTCTTGGTACCCCTATAAATAACTTCTTACACGTGCTACTCCTCCCGTTTTTCATCTAAATTTTGGCTGAATGTCTGTAAGTCTCTCGACTTTTATCGGCGTAATTGAACTACTTACATTCTGCCTCCGAACATACAATGAAACACCCTTCAGTAAGTCAGCACCCTTTCGAGTTAGGGCAAATTTTGAACCTTTATACGCCTCATTACAAGACGTTATTCGCTTTTTACCAGTTCCTCTACCCACTATGCCATCGTTTGCCCTTACTGTGTCCCTACCCGGATTTTCCGGGAGCATATAGGGCTTACCAAGTTCTGCACCGCAGATAACTATGAACGCCTTAGAACCCATTTTTAAGCCGGGAATCATCCGTCCACCCCCCATAACGTCGTGCCAGCCGTTATGGTCGGATTCCATACCTTTTGGTTTAAGCGTATCAGTCCGTTTTCGCTTATCGTAATTTACGACTCTTACAATGGTTCGCATTACACTCGGAATAGCTGGTCTTATCCTGGCAGTTGATCTGAGCTGGGTTCTCGGATTTCCCACGTTGTTCTGCGAGCTTACCACGCAAGCGTTACCCCCGGCGTGTTCCGCAGTAGGATTACCCCGAATGGATGGGATCGCCGCAAAGGCAATCCGCGATGCAACTTCCATGTCAACAGACCACGAGATTACACAGATTTCCACAAACCTTTTCTTAAAAAGAAAAGCTTTACCAAAAGAACATTTGTGTTTTTCTTTTAGCACAGGTTTTCTTTTTGTAAAAAAGAAAAAGTGTTGTGTTAATCTTGTGAAATCTCATGGTTTTTTAGTTTCGATACTTTCACCTTCGATGTTCTTATCACTTTCGAGCCCAGCATATAACCTTTCTCAAACTCTTCAAGAATTGTATCCTCCGGATGATCATCATCAATGACCGTCATTATCACTTCATGTTTATATGGGTCGAACTTCTCACCTACTGCCGCTATTGGTTTCAAACCTTCTTTAGCAAGCACTGCGATTAAATCTTTGTAGATCAATGCAATTCCTTCTTCAAAGGATGTGTTATTGCTCGCAGATGCAATAGCATACTCAAGAGTATCAATAATCGGTAATAAATTCTTTATTAACCTCTCTGTTGCGCACATTTCGTACAGTTCTCGCTCGCGTGCAACCATCTTTTTATAGTTCTCAAAATCCGCCTGGAGGTATTTTAGCCGCGATAAATATTCATCTGCTAACTTAGTCTTCTCGTCCAATTCGTTCTTCAATGATTCTACTTCTGTGCTTGTAACCTCTGCTTCAGCCTCTTCAACCTCTTTTGCTTCTTCCATTTCCTTCTTCTGCTCTTTTGTCAAACTCGTTTCATCCCTTTTTAGTTTATCGTCGCATATATGGTATAACATTTTAGTATTAGATTCTGGTTTAAATACCTTTCAGAGCAGGAAAACTCATGATTTCAGACTTATATACAGCAAGACCGACAGCGCTACAAATTCAAACACATCTGGTACTATTGCAAACAACCCCAGGATTGGCATACGGTGAATGCCCCACATAGCGGGTACGAATGGATTCGAGGTGAGCGCCTGCATAATCAGGAGAACAATAAATGCAATCAGCCCCATTGCGAATTGCGATTTTATCTGCCCGTAATTCTTTGCATAGATAAAAAGCAAGCACAGAAGTAGTATAAGGTTTCCAAGCGTTATCAACGCTTTGATATTGACAATCAGCATGTTTGGTCGCACGCCTTCGAGCGGTTGCTTACCTCCAATAAGTTGCGTGCCTTCTTGCATGCCCCGGGGAGATTGCATACCGAAATTGCTCAGGGCGGATACCACACCGATTGCTATCACGATCATCGCCAGAATCATTAAACCCATAGCTAACTTTCTTTTCATCTTCTTGCCCTACCCTTAAATTTCTTTGTTATCTATATCTTTTTCGCTTTTAAATTTATCCCACATTTTATCCAAATGTTCTTTAAAGACTTCATAATCTTCTTCCATGTACGAAGATAAGAAATACACAGTGCCGTATCTATCTCCTGTGGCTGTAATTATCTTGTTGTCCTGGAGTACCTTAAGATGGTGCCTTACAGTTTTGTAATCCAAACCAAGTAACTCAGTCAACTGATTAGCGTTGTACGGCCTTTCATTTAACGCTCTGATTATACGAGCGCGATTCACACCGCCTTTAGTACCAACAATCAGCCACCAAATTACACGTTTCATTGACATAGATCAACCATCTTTTAAGTAAGCATTGAATGGGCGTAGAAGCTAATAAATGTTCAATATTATGTAGGTATAGGTACGATTGAAGATGCAGGATGCAAGATGTAGGATACGGAAAAATCAAATCGAGTGACAGAGTAGGTAAAAATGCAGCAAAGAGCTAAAATATTGGCAATAGGATACACCGTAAGGCATATTGTATGCTCGGGTAGTAGAGCGGGCTACGAGATGTATGCTGCAGATGCCATCGGTGATGTAGATATGAAAAGGTGTGCCAAAGGATATATCCCGTTAAATTGGGATCAGATAGATCTCAAGCTCCTTGAAGGAGCGATAAAGGTAGTGGGTGGTGTTATCTTAGGGTCAGGCTTTGAAGGTGCGGATTTTGATTTTTTAACTGCAGAAGATAGGGGGAAGATACTGGGTAATAATCCGGCGAAAACGAAGCAAGTGGCAAATAAAGCATGGTTGGCATCTAAACTAGATGATTTAGACATCGCCCAGCCACTTACTTATACGGGCAAGGCGATAACAGACGGAGAAGCGAAACAGTTGCACTATCCTGTGGTAGCCAAACCCGCTTATGGCGGTGGTGGAATCGCGAATTTCTTCTGCTATACCGAAAAGGAATTGATTCGATCTGCTAAACAGCTACCGGAATTCCTGTTTCAGGACTATATAAAAGGGAAACCCTCTTCTATATCCGTCATTTCATCTAAACGCGATGTGATTGCAATAAGCGTGAATGAGCAGTTGATCGGTATGGACTCACTTTCTGCGCCCGCCCCCTTAGTCTATTGCGGTAACATTTCACCGTTTGTTACAAAATATGCCGATACGGCATGCGAAATTGCAGAGACCCTAACGAAAGAGTTAGGCTTATTGGGCTCAAACGGCGTTGATATTGTTATTACAGACGATGGCCCTGTGGTAATAGAAGTGAACCCACGCATTCAGGGGAGTCTGGACACGGTGGAACTATCTACCGGTTTGAATTTGGTGGATGTAACAACGAAAGCAGTTGAAGGCAATTTAGTGTTAGATAGCGTAAATGCGAAGAGATACGCAGTAAAGGCAGTTGTGTTTGCGGCGCATGACGGTGCGATAGCAGAAACTTTTGATACAGGAAAAGGCGGAATAGTTGATATACCCGAGAAAGGCAGGCTTGTAAAGCAAGGCGAACCGATAGCCACAGGAATAGGCATCGGAGATAACAGAGCAAGTGCCTTTGCAGAAGCGATGAAGAATGTCGATCGTATAAAAGCAGGTGTCATCGCCCAATATCCGGAGGGCTAGAACTCTTAATTTGGTACACGGTAAAAGTTTTATAAATAGCAAACCCTACCTAAATAATCATGTTATCCAGCGAGCACATGCTGTTAACCGCGCTTGTACTATTAATAGCATTTCTGTTCGTACTCTATGCCTACTTAAAGCGCAAAATCAATACTTCCGCATTTGTTGGGACTCTCGTGCTTGGCGTTGTAATTCTAGTAACGCTAGGTTATGCGGGTGTAGTTACGCTGCTTGCATTCTTCCTGCTCGGTAATTTCGTTACGAAATATAAATATGAGAAAAAAGCCATGCTCGGTGTTGCAGAGGGAAATAAGGGCATGCGAGACATAAATAACGTGCTAGGAAATGGTTTATCGCCACTTATCTTTGCTGTTTTATATGCTCTTTATTGCGATAACATCTTCTTGCTCGCCTTCTCTGGTTCTGTCGCTACAGCATGTGCAGATACCTTCTCTACTGAAATAGGACAGGCCGAAGGAAAACCACGGTTAATAACAACGCTTAAGAAGGTGCCGGTAGGCACAAACGGTGGTGTTAGTCTACAGGGACTAGGCGCATCACTGCTGGGTTCTCTCTTGATTTCGCTTGTCTGTCTCATATTCTGGTTTGACCTACAAATAGCAGCAAGAAGTATTTCGTTGCTCTTATGCATTTGCCTCTTGTCCGGGTTCCTTGGTTGTCTCGTGGACAGTATTCTCGGTGCAACCGCAGAAGATAGAGAGCCATTGAAGTTGAATAAGCATCACGTGAACATTTTGGCAACGCTATTTGGTGGCATTTTCGCAATTATATTGGGCCTATTTGTTTAGCAAACCACAAGATTACACAGATTTTCACGAGAAAACAATAATAG
>QBUN01000324.1 GCA_013180565.1 Candidatus Methanophaga sp. GoMg3.2
TCGCCTGCTAATATCTCTACTAATTTAACTCCAAATTCTAGCGCCGTACCCGGACCCTGGCTGGTAACAACAGTACCATCAACAACAACTCGCTCATTGCTAGGCTTCGCCCCGGTCAACTCCGCTTCCATCCCCGGATAAATTGTCGCTTTTTTACCTTTTAATACTCCCGCCTTTGCTAAGACCGAGGGTGCCCCACAAATTGCAGCCACGAAGATCCCTATTTCAAATGCTTTCTTGACAGAGTCTAAAACTCTTCTATCCGCTCCGAGATTAGCATAACCCGGGTATCCCCCAGGTAAAATGACGGCATCGTATTTTTCGAGCTCTATCTCATCAATCGCTATATCAGGAACCACGTTTATTCTATACTTGCCTTCAATAGCTCCTGCTTGTAGACCCGCAATTACTACTTCTACTCCGCCTCTACTGAGTGTATCTATAATACCTGCAACTTCAACATCCTCAAATCCAGTAGCTAAAAATAATACCGCCTTAGTCATTTCAAATCACCTCATCTACGTATGTTTAGTTAGAAGTAAGGGCATATAAAAGATAAATAGGAGCGAGTGCTAAAATGAGGGCGCTATACATAGGGCGATTTCAGCCCTACCATCTCGGTCATCATTCTGTAATAGAAGAGATAGCTTTGGAAGCGGACGAGATCATCATCTGCATCGGATCCGCGCAAAGAAGCCACGAGTTAGAGAACCCGTTTACTGCCGGAGAGCGTTATCTGATGATTTCAAAGTCATTACGCGATAAAGGCATCGCCAACTTTTACATTGTCCCTATCTTAGATGTTAATTGGAATGCCGTCTGGGTATCGCATGTTGAGTCTTTGATACCACCAGTGGATGTAGCATATACAAATAACCCGCTAATAGAACGCTTATTTGAGGAGCGTGGCTATGACGTACGTGTTCCGCTTATGTTTAACCGGAAGGAATATTCGGGTAGCGAGATAAGAAGGCGAATGTTGAACGGTGAAAGCTGGGAGGGATTAGTGCCTAAAGCGGTTGCCGAAGTCATAAATGAGATTGCAGGGCTAAGAAGAATGAAAGCGTTAAGTATGAGCGATTTATAGTGATAAAAAGAAAAAAATAAGATAAAGGGTAAATTTACTAATTCCCCTTTTAATACCCTTTTTGGTTTATGCTATTGCTTCTACGATGTCTTCCTTTTTTACGGTCTTCCTTCCGGCGTGCTTAGCGAGGCTTACAGCTTTTACAGCTATTCTCTCGCCCTCTGCCTCTAAAATCTCTACTAGTGCCATACTTGCGTCTTCGCTTACTCGTTCTGCTCCGGCATTTCTCACCAACCTGGTTACAGGTGCTATAGGTAGTTCAGCCATTTTTATTACCATGATAAGATAATGGGTGGGTATATAAAAGCTTTTCGGTTACTTGACCTTATTGACATCATTAAAACCAATCCCCTAATGTCTTCTGCCCCCCCACCTCAAAAGATGAAGTGACATAACCAAAAAGTTGCAGCACCCTATGGGCAACAGGTATTACTTGATGCAGGAGATAATAAGAGACGTCTATCTGATATATTCTCCCCTCCGCGTATATTTCGTTCCTTTCGCTTCGTTCCATAATATCAATGGGGAAAGCACGGTCACTTGTCTTCCCCGCGCCTTTTAATATCACGTAAGGGACTTTCGAGCCCACTTCGTATGCGATATGCGACGAAGAAGCCAAAGCCTTTTCCGCTGCTATAACATGCGCTTGCTTCGTATCATACGCACTTATCTTTCGGGTGAGCGTTTTGTAAATTATCAGTTTATGCACGGGCAAATCCCCACGCTCTAAGTCCTTTATTACGCTTTTAACATATGCCATAGCCTTCTCCGGATCTTTATCCCTTAAGATGAGCTCTATTACTTCTGTCTGTACCTCCTTCGCCAACTCGCACCAGTCTCCACGGCGCACTTCTAATCCCCGAACCACGATTTCACCCGTATCAGTAAGCGCGGCATACCGCTTCTTCTTTCCCGTAAAGAAGATGGTTTTGAAGAAATCCTGGAATGCAAGTTCAAGCGGGAGTTCTTTTGTTATTCGCGCGGAAATTTCTTCTGCTTTCTCCAATATCGCTTTTTTCCTATCGCCTTCGACCTCAAGCGGGAATTTTACGAATATGCTATCGGTATCGCCATAAATAACCTTGAACCC
Source organism: Candidatus Methanophaga sp. GoMg3.2 (assembly GCA_013180565.1). Next base: position 2,178 of record QBUN01000324.1, read on the forward strand.
GGACTCTTCCGCCATTTTCACTGCACGCTTTATGAAATGGCGCCCCCATGCCGTTGTCGCTTCCGCGCATTCTCGCTTGTAAAACTTCGCGGCACTCCAGCCAGTATAGCCATAAAAGCTGTTCGTGAGTATCTTGACACTTTGCTGTTGTATATCTAACAGCCGATATTCATCGCTCGCTTTGTCATAGCTTTTCATATCCGCCTTTATCGCTCTCCTTCTCGTAACCAAATCGCTCATTATTCTTTTGAAGAATCCATCCGGCGATTTTCTGAATGCATAGCCCACTTCTGGTGCGACATAGACTTCTTCGTCTCCGACTTCCGTCGCAGCCACAAAAGTATCGGGCGAGATGTTAAAAGAGATCATGATAGTAGGGTACATAGAAGAGAAGTCGAGAGCGATGACATCTTCGTGCAGGCCCTTTTCCGGCGGCAGCACGAAACCGCCTTCGAATGTCTTTTCCGATCCCCCTTTTGGAGGTACCAGCTCACCCCGTTTAAATGCCTCGGCAGTCAAAAAAGCTTCTACCTGGCGGCCTCTACCCATCTTTGCTAGCTCGTCCAGCGGATAACCAACCATTTTAGACAGCTCGATTTGCAGCGGTAACATCTTCGTGGCTATCCCCAACGCGCTGACCGCATCCGCTTTTGCATATTCGTATAATCGCTCTCGTGCGGAGAGATTAAACCAGCTTTCGTTAATCTCGCGCGGCGATAAATTCACGCGCTCCGTTTTACGTACTACGCCGAGATATTCTGCTACATTTTCCAATTTCTTTACCTTCACGCTGTCCAGATCTCGCTTTGCAAGCTTAAAAAGGTCTACATTCAACCTACCTCTAATATTTACTCCCGGCAATGCTCCCCCTTTTTCAAAACGAACCGTGCTGCCATCTGCGCCCACACGCAGACGAAGTCCGTACAATTTCGCACGTTCACGTATATACGGCCAGTCAAACCCGTCTGAATTATAGCCCACAATGATGTTCGGCTGTAAATGTCCAACAAAGTCCAAAAAATCGCTTAGTAGCTTTTCATCGTCGCCACGTGCATAATCTTCATCATCTATCACAAACACCTTTGACTTTACCTCTTCTCCCTCGTAATATGCAACGGAAATGATTATTATCGGGTCTCTTGCAGGCGAAGGCATGCCATACCCGCCCTGAGTAGCCATCTCGCAATCAAAAGCGAGAATTTTTAGCGCCGGGAGCCCATCCATCTTATTGTAGGTCACCTTTGAAGCGAGAATAGCCGTTCCATAACTCAACTCTACTTCTTCGCCTTCTACAATTACACCGTCAAAAGGTCTCAACTGCTTGTCTATCAGGTACCGAATTGCAAATAGAATGTCCGCTTCCAACACGGTAAGACCCACCCTACTGATGGCCTCTCGCAGTAGAGGAACATGTCTCGGATGAGAAGCGAAAATTTTTAAGCCGTTCTGATTGACCCCGAGGAATTTCTTCTGGCAAAATTCCACTCGCTTAACTCTTATCGCTTCATCTTCTCTCGCTATAGCTATTTCTTCTATCTGTCTCTTTTTTCCTTCTATATCGTGACTTTTAGGGGAAGAAGAAAACGCATAAAAATAAGGCTCGAAATTCTTGTCCAAAACGATAAAATCCGCACCCTCTTCGCTCTTGCACCATAATCTTATCACTGGCTTTTCAGTACCTTTTTCGTCTTTTTCCGTTATGTAATCAATGTCCAGCAGAAAACCCTCTTCCTCCATTTTTCTTCCTTTCTCGCTCACAGTAAATAAATCTTTGCAACACACTGCACAATAGATTTTTAAACTTGGATAGAGTAATCTCTATTAGTTCTATCGAAAGCGAAATGAAAGAAGAATAGATGAAAAATATCATTGTTGGTGGAGGGAGAGCAGGAAGAGAGTTGGCTGCACAGTTGCATGAATCTGTGATTATCGAGATAAACCCGGAAAAAGGAGAAAAGCTTTCAAAATTAGAGGGGGTGGAGGTGATTATCGGTGACGGAAGTGATGAAGAACTGTTAAAGCAAGCGGGTTTGAAAGATGTCGATGCTTTTATCTCGCTCACGAGTGATGATGAGGTCAATTACCGAGCCGCAGCTATTGCGAAGAAGCACGGTGTCCCTAAGATAGTTGTTCGAGTGGAAGACCCGGAAGACAGGGAGAGGTTCCAGGAGCTGGGCATTCAATATCTCATGTTTCCTACAAAGATAATTGCAACCCTCATTGGAGATCTACTGCGCTTTGGTGCCGGGGCAGATCTCACACCTTTCGATAAAATCCTCGTTCCAATACTGGATAAAAATACGGTAGAAAAGGCGTTCAAAGAAGCTTTATTCGTTGCTTCCGTAGCAAGGGCTGAGGTCACTACGGTATCGTCTGCGGATATAGACCAGCAAGAGATGAAATCCCGGGCAATGGCAATGGGTGTACCGCTTAATATATTTCTGGAAGAGGAAAAACTAATGGCTATTATAAAAAAAAACCTGCATTATCCTGGCTGCATAATAATAGACCATGTAAAAGAGCACGCATATTATCCCAATTGCATAATAATCGATCAAGAAGAACTAGGCATCTTGGATAAAATATTTAAACGAAGTGTTGTTTTGAAGTTAATAAAATGCGCTTCCTGTCCTGTTCTTGTAGCACGGACATTCAGGTATTACGAACGCATTATTGCCCTCCTGGATTCTTCTGAGACCTCAGAGAGCGTTGGGAGATACGCGGTTCAGATGGCGCATCTATGCGGTTCCGACCTGCATTTACTCATTTTAGAGACGGTTTCGGGTGAATTGATCAATGGAATAAGGAAAATGGGAGAAAAAGGGAACGTGCATATTATTGAGAAATGGGTGGAGGGCAATCCAATGATAGAAGCGATAAAGGAGGTGAAAAGTGGTAATTACGAGCTTGCCGTGGTCCCCTGGCGAGTATCGGGCATTATCCGCGCTGATTTAATCAAGAAAATAGTAAACGATGCACCCTGTTCTGTTCTAACCGTTGTGTGATGCCCATGACCATAAGTCCATATATACTCTTACTGGTGATAGCGGTCTTTGCTTTCATCATCCCTATTCTTTCTGGCAGAATAGGCATTCCGGCAGTGGTTGGGGAGATCGTATGTGGAATCCTACTTGGGCTTTTAGGGTTCTCAATCGAAGGGGAAGGGATGATAGTAATAGATTTTCTTGCGAGCTTTGGACTTATATTCCTGATGTTTTTAGTGGGTCTGGAGATAGATTTTTCTAAGGTTGAGGTACATGGAGCGAAACTTTTTATCATCGGAACTTTTGTATTCATCCTCACGCTTGGCATTTCGATATTCTTGACACATCAACTGGGCTATGGTTTTTATCTTGCGCTTGCCCTTTCAACCACCTCAGTAGGATTGATCGTCCCCACGCTTCGGGAACTAGGGATGTTAAAGAGTGAATTTGGGCAGACGGTACTCATATCAGCATTCATTGCTGATTTTGCTACCATGCTGCTCCTCACTGTCTACACGGTACAGTTTAAAAAGGGAATCACAGGGGAGCTGTTTTTAATTGCGCTCGTTTTCATTCTGTTTTTCGCCGTGTATTACGTGGGTAAGCTTGCGATTTGGCATTATCCCGAGCGTCTTTCCGCTTGGTTTAAATCAGACCAGCCGTCAGAGATGGGAGTAAGGGCCGCCTTCGCATTATTGCTCGTATTCGTTGCCATATCCGAGGTAGCTAATGCCGAGGCTATACTGGGTGCGTTTCTCGCGGGGGTGATGTTTTCCATATTGTTCCGCGGTGGGACGGTGCTCGAGCAGAAACTCTTCGGGATTGGTTACGGATTCCTCATACCCATATTCTTTATAAGCGTTGGCATGCAGTTTGATCTGGGAGCACTAGCCGGAGGTGGGATTTATCTCCTGCCAATACTTCTTGTAATCGCATTTGTGGTGAAGCTAGCACCGTCACTGCTTTTTCTCGTTCGCTATTCAGTGAAGGATAGCATATCCGCAGGTGTGTTACTTTCTTCGCGATTGAGCTTGATAATTGTGATGGCTGCTGTTGGTTTGGAACTTGGATTGATAGATACAACAATGGAATCGGCAATCATATTACTTGCGATAATAACATGTATAATCAGTCCGACTATATTCAGGAAGATGCAAGGCGGCCGGAGGCAAGCTGAAAGTTGAGGAATAAATCACAATGTCAAATACCAACTACCAAATTAGGATAAAAAATTGATGCCATTCACGATACTTCAAACCCTCCTGGTTTTGCGATTATTGCTTCTGTTTTCATATCTGGATATACTCTGATCCATTTCTTCGTGTTCTCTTCTTTTGGTTCCGGAGTAGAAAACTCCTGAACACACGCTTTGCCCCCTGCAACATTTCTCAGGTATTTTGAAGCGGAATTAACCGCACGTTCAATTTTTTCATCAGTCGGCCTTCTCGTTACTTTCTCCCTCGCTTCTCCTGGTGCGAACTTGATGATTTTATACTTGATTCCTGGGTCTATCTGCGCTAAAAAAGAAGCTATTCGCTCGATTTCTTCCACCTCTACTATCCCTGGCATCAAAACAGTTTCAACCCTGAACTCGAGTTCGCTTTCACAGAGATGCCTCGCAGCATCGAGAACCGTGCGATTGGACATGCCAGTGTACCATCGGTGGATTGAATTAGTATACGCTTTTATGTCAAGCTTAACCTCATTGAGACCGGAACCTTTCAAGACCCGTACATACTCTTTGTCCAATAAATATCCATTTGTGGACAGTGTAATATGTTTCACATCAACCTTTGTTTTGAGTTTTCGCACGAGGTCAAGCAAAAAGTTCTTGTCCAATGTAGGTTCACCTCCTGTTATTATGGCCCCTTCAAGCGGCGTAATGTTACTATATATCCAATTTGACCTATTTATAAAGTTTATTAATTCGTTAACAGTCATCGACTCGCCTACCGGGTCACGAGCAATGCTAAAACACCCCTTGCATTTGAAGTTGCAGCCTGAAAGGGTAATCCAAATATGTGGTTTTGGCTCTGATAGTGACAGTGTAATAAAGGGAACATTCCTATATCCTTCACTCGTTTCCATCATTACTATTTATTTATTTAATATAAATGAGAAATAGTTTAAATATGTAAAGGAGGAGAAATAAAGATGGAGCTAAAAGAGGGGGCGCTTTTGACCATTGAGGAGGTAATAAAAGCAGGGCTTGCAAACAAGTGGAAAGTAGCGATATACGGTAATGAAAAGGAGGAAATAGCATCTTATGATACAGAGGGAGAAAAAGCCCTTGAGAGTATTACATCTATGGATGGCGGCAAAGTGAAGTACAGAGTTAAATCGGTTGATGAAGTGGAGAAGACATTGTCAGTAATACGGGAAGTGACATGGGCGTAACGGGAAAGCATAATATCCAACTAAAATCGATTATTAGCACAGTTTAACGCAGAAAAAATCAAATCCGTGTACATCTGCGTCCTAAATATATATAGAAGTTCTGGATTATATACAACAAAAAGGAGAACAATATGGAAAATGTAGATACGGAGAATGTAGTCATTGCAGGGGCGGGTCCTGCTGGCTTGACGGCCGCGATATATACAGCACGCTCAGGGCTGAACCCGTTGGTGTTAGAAGGGCCCGTACCTGGCGGCCAGTTGATTGTTTCCCCTGAGGTGGAGAACTATCCCGGTTTTCCCGAACCGATCTCAGGCATGGAACTCATGGACCGGTTCCGGAAACAGACAGAGCAGTTCGGGGCACGTTTCAAAATGGAAGTAATCGAGAAGGTCAAGAGAGTGAATGATACTTTTGAGGTTGATACGGGCATCGAAAAAATAGAAACGAAAACACTTATAATTGCGACTGGGGCCGAAGCAAGGCGTCTGGATATACCCTCAGAGTCGAAATATTATGGTAAAGGCGTGTCAGGATGTGCAACATGTGACGGCGCTTTTTTCCGTGATAAGGAAATTCTGGTTGTGGGCGGAGGAAATACAGCTATCCAAGACGCTGTGTTTCTCACCCGATTTGCGAGCAAGGTAACGATTGTTCACAGACGGGACTATTTTCGTGCTGTCCCTGCTGAAATGGAAAAGGCGAAGAGCAATCCGAAAATCGAGTGGTTAATTCCTTGGGTTGTGGAAGAAATAATTGGTGATAATATTGTAACTGGGGCAGTCCTGAAGAATCGAGAAACAGGAGAAACACAGCAAATCGCGTGTAGCGGTATTTTCGTGGCCATTGGACAT
>QBUN01000323.1 GCA_013180565.1 Candidatus Methanophaga sp. GoMg3.2
TATGGGCCCGATGCGATTTGAACGCATGACCTTCGCCTCGTAAAGGCGACGTCATAACCAACTAGACCACGGGCCCACTATAAAGATATTTTATTTTATATCTTTAGATACAATAATTTATTAGATTAAAAAGTTACTTACGTCAGAGGATGTAAAGAAAAATGCGAGGTGGATTTAGAAAAGGAATGGGCTTGAGTCCCAAGAAATTGAACCAGATGATGAAACAAATGGGCATAAGTGTAGAAGAGATGGACGATGTAGAGGAAGTAGTGATAAAGACAGCAGATGCTGAACTCGTTTTTGCGGAGCCTGAAGTTTCTGTTACGGATGCCCAGGGATCGAAAGTGTACCAAATAACAGGTACGCCGGTAGAACGCCCAAAAGCAGAATCTGAACTTGAAGTTTCGCAAGAGGATGTGGAAATTGTGATGGAAAAGGCTGGGTGCAGTGAAACAGAAGCGAAAGCGGCGTTAACCGAAACAAAAGGGGATTTGGCAGAGGCAATATCCAAGCTTTGTGTAGAATGAATTTAATTCAGCCGAAACGCATTGGAATGGTATGTAGGGGCGAACCCAAAACTGTATCCGTATTAAAGGAGTTGATTGAGTGCGTTGAGGGCAGTGCAGAAGTCATACTTGAGGAAGAGATAGCGTACAAGCTCAAAAAGCAGGGTATGAGAATAGAAGATATGGATGTGGATTTCTTAATCTGTGTTGGTGGTGATGGCACAATATTAAGGGCACTGCATTCTTTGAAAAGCCCCATACCTGTGCTGGGTATAAATATGGGTGCTATCGGATTTTTAGCAGCGGTGCAGCCAAAAGACTGTATTCCGGTACTTACAGCGCTATTAGATGGGTTTGAAGTCGAGCGTAGGGAACGGCTTTCGGTGGAACTAAAAGGTAAGAAGGAGCGGATACCTTATGCAATGAATGAAGCGGTGGTAATCACGTCAAAACCAGGGAAGATGCTACATTTTGCCATCTTTTTGGATGATGAGGAGTTAGAAGAGTTAAGAGCGGACGGTGTTATTTTTGCAACTCCCACCGGGAGCACGGCGTATGCAATGTCCGCCGGCGGGCCCATTGTAGATCCAAAGGTGAATGCAACCCTAATAGTGCCAATTGCACCTTTCAAACTTTCCGCAAGGCCTACGGTCGTTGATATAAAAAGAAGGATAGGCTTAGACCTTTTTGGTGTGAAGGATGCAGAATTAGTCATAGATGGGCAGTTCTACATGGGACTGGAGAAAGAAGATGGGATTAGCATTACGCGCGGTGAACCCGCTTTTTTTGTTAAAGTGCAGGACAATCATTTCTTAAAACTCGGTGATAAATTACGAAGCGAGGGCGGGAAATGAAAAGATTAATATGCCTGGAAATTGAAGGTTTTTTTGTGTAAAGAAGAGGAATGAAAATGAGGAAAATGTCATCCCTGATGTTGAGTGATAAGAAGGTTGTGGACACGGAGGGCGGGGAGATGGGAGTGTTACATAACATAGTAGCAGATGCGGAAACCGGTATACTGACAGAACTCGTGGTTAAACCTGCTGCTGAGCTTGACACAAGCAAGTTCAAAACGGATGACGGTTATCTCTTTATATCTTTTGATACCGTTACAGCAATAAAGGATGTTATAGTAGTGGATATTAAGCTGATACGAGAACAGGCTCGGGCTGCATCAGCTCAAAAATCAGTGGATTTTTGAGCAATTGCTGACTACGGGCGTGACGGGATTTGAACCCGTGATTTGCAGCTTTCTCCCCTTTTTTTTTGATCGAACTTATGCGACAAATTTGTTAGGAGGCTGCCGCCATATCCTAGCTAGGCCACACGCCCAACGGAAACTTTCAACCTTAGGAGAAAGAAAAGTTTATTAAAGAAAAACCCTTTTCTTTTTTTGTTAATGCTTTTCACTCAATGAGTGCGATCAGCATTTCTTACTATATATAGATATGACGGAGTTGCAAAAAAACCTGGAAAAGGCAGCGGAGATAATAAAAAGGCATGAATATGCAAGAGTGATTTCGCATTACGATGCAGATGGGATAACATCCGTGGCGATTATTTGTACGGCCCTGTTTCGAAGAGGGATACAGTTCCATGCGACTATCGTAAATAAGGTAGAACAGACACTCATACAAGACTTAAATGAGGGGCTCGTTATATTCTGCGACATGGGCACGGCACACACGGATTTGATATTAGAGCATCTTAAAGAGAAGGATGTGATAATCATAGACCATCATGTACCCTTAGCATCTGTCCCAATTCCGACATCCCCTACATCATCCTTTGTACTCGTAAATCCGTATTGCTCTAGCGAGCAGAAAGAAGAAATAGGCGGTGATATTTGCGCCGCAGGTATCTCTTATCTTCTGGCAAGGTGCTTATCAACTGACGCTAATAATAACATAGATCTTGCAGGACTCGCGGTAGCGGGGTCATTAGGGGATAAGGTGGCACTGGATAGCGGAATAAACAAATTGATTTTGGACGAGGGAATAACTGAGGGAGTTATCTCTGTTAAAAGCGGGCTAAAGCTCGGCGACGGTAAAATACGTGATTTGATTATTTTCGCGACCGATCCATATATCCCACTTGCAGGTAGGGATGAGTGGGTGGATGCCTTTTTGGATAAGGTAGGTATAGAAGGCGATAAGGATATAAACGATTTAGATGCGGGCGTGGAAAGGCAATTAGCCGATGCTTTGTTGGCGCTATCGAAAGAATCATCAGCCGGCATCAGTGAGGACGCTCTGGTGGGAGAGACGTACATTTTAAATTCCGAGGTAGTGAAAAACAGCCTGGATTTTATGCGATTGGTGGATGCTTGTGGTCGGTTTGGAAAAGCAGGTATTGGGATAGGGCTGTGCCTACGAGAGGCGAAACTGATAGAAGATGCAACTTCGCTACACATGCAGTTTCAAAGCAAACTTGTTTCTGAGTTGGGTAGAATAGAAAGTGAGGCAGAAGTTCTAAAAGAGCTACAAAATATGTTCTATTTCTATGTGCACGAGACGGGCGTAACTGGCGTTTCGTCTGGAATCTTAGCTGAATATCTACACATCGAGAAGCCGGTAATTGCGTTAAACAAGAAAGACGGAACAGAGGACGGTAAAAGGTCGGAAACGAGAATATCCGCACGATGTAATAAAAAACTTGTTGCAAAAGATGGTGGAATAGACCTTTCTAAGGCGATGGAACAAGCATCAAAAGAAGTAGGTGGCTTTGGTGGTGGACATCCGGTTGCCGCGGGTGCGTCCATTCCCAAAGGGTCCGAAGGAGAGTTCATAGCTGCTCTCGATCGGATATTAGGCGAGCAAAACGCTAGCTGATTTTAGATGCTTTTCTTGTATCTGCACAAAAATCGGTGGGTCTTTTTTTGAACCAACAAGGTAAAACAAGAAAGAAGAAAAAATTATGAGAAATGACTAGCTAAAGGAATCACAAAATTTGAGAGGTTTACCAATGTGTGCTTATTATCCTAAATCAAAAGTTGAAATTAACAGGTTTACAGCAAAATATTATGATATAATATTGGACTTTGTAACCTTTGGTGTATATTCTTCGCTCATACAAAAAGCGATTCGGTTAATGTCTATCAAATCTAACGATCGGATTATTGATTTAGGTGCGGGCACGGGTAGGAATGCATGTTTGATGATGACGTATCTCTCTACAAAAGGAGAGTTGATAGGACTGGATATTTCTAACGCGATGATCGCCCAGTTTAAAAGGAAGTGTGCCGGTTTACTCAATGCTAAAATTATCAATCAAAGGATTGATAAACCTTTGCCCTATGAAGATGAGTTTGACAAGGCTTTTATCTCTTTTGTATTGCATGGATTCCCGCAGGAGGTCAGAAGACAAATCATCAGAAATGCATTTAAGGCATTAAAAAAGCATGGTGAATTTTTCATCTTGGATTACAACGAGTTTTCACTAAAGGAAATGCCTTCTTATTTAAAGATTCCTTTCAAGCTCATAGAATGCCCTTATGCATTTGATTTTATTGAAAAAGATTGGCAACAAATATTGGCCGAAGAGGGATTCAACCGTTTTGAGAAACATCTCTTCTTCGGTGGATACGTAAGACTCCTTAGGGGGGTGAAAGTATGCAGCACTCATGATTAATTAAAACATGAATGAAAGACGTGGCCGGAAATGCTAAAGCTCATAGTACAAAACGAAAACATAAATAATAGAAAACGCTCTAAGTTAACAGCAATACAATATATTAAAATTAAAATAAAGAAAAATGAGCACTAACTCCTCAAGAGCACAAGACCCACTAACTATTTTGAACTCCGTGTTCAATCACCACACTTTTCGCTCGCGTCAGGAAGAAATAATTAGTAACGTATTAGCCCAAAAGAACACTTTAGCTATTTTACCCACGGGTGTTGGTAAATCCATCTGTTTTCAAATACCCGCATTGATATTTGACGGTTTAACAGTGGTTGTAAGTCCATTAATCGCCTTGATGAAGGACCAGGTAGACAATCTAAAGAAGCACGGCATCTTTGAAGCTGCATATATCAATTCCATGCTTGATCAAGCCACGAAGGAACGGATACACGAACTTTTAAAAGAGTCGAAATTGAAGATGCTCTATGTCGCTCCCGAAACATTCGTAGATAATAAACTGATGAGTATATTGAAGACGTGCAATATCAGTTTAATAGCGATAGACGAGGTGCATTGCATTTCCGTCTGGGGACATAACTTCAGACCGGATTATTTACGGCTGCAGCGGGTGATCGCGGATTTACACAATCCACCTCCACCTGTACTCGGATTGACTGCCACCGCCACAAAAACAGTTGAAGAGGACATACAAAAGCAATTGGGCATCGAATGTGATGTGTTTAAAGATAGCTTTGACCGAAAGAACCTGCTATTTTCCGTTATTCCTATGAAAAGCAATAATAGAAAAGAATTGAGTTTGAAACGACTTTTAGGACAACTCAAAGGCTCCACTATCGTGTACGTTAATTTTACAAAAACCGCGGAATGGCTAGCCACATATTTGGCCGATTCCGGATTGAGTGCATCTTATTATCACGGTCAGATGAGGGATAGTGAAGAGCGGAGAAGGGTACAGAACGATTTTATAAACGGGCGAACGCGAATCGTAGTCGCCACCAATGCCTTTGGTATGGGTATTGACAAAGAGGACATAAGGGCGATAATACATTATAATTTACCGAAATCTATTGAGAACTATTATCAAGAGGTAGGTCGTGCAGGAAGAGACCAGAATATCTCTAATTGCATCTTGCTATACTCAAAAGGGGATGAAATACAGTTACGGAAGTTGATTCAGCGCAATACGCCATCTGAGGAGCAAATTGAAGCTGTGCTCGATCTGTTGACACAAGGAGAGGGCGATTTGATCTATGTGAATGTGAAGCGGCTAGCAAACGAGTTGACGCTGGACGAAGTCCCCATTAGATTGATCTTACATAATCTTGAGCGGTTGGGCGCGCTAAAAACCTATTTCAAGATTTTTAAACGCGCTGTGGTGAGTGTGCAGCATGCTGATTTTGGATCACTAAAATATCGCCATGATGCGGAGAAGATATATAAAAATGCGTATTTTAATGCGTCCTTAAATAGGTGGATGGACCTGGACATGTTGAGCAGTGCCGTTCAAATATCCGTTCCGCGGATAAACAATGTGTTGCGTGAGTTGAAGACCGCAGGAATGATAGAACTTGTAGAGCGTGATTTCTGCACGCCGGTCAAAGTCTACCCGGGCATAAAGGATGTGGACATAATGGACCTTCTTCAAATCCTTCTCCGATTAGAGACTAACAGCATGAAAAAGATAGACACGATAGTGGAATATGTAGAGAGCAGAGAGTGCAAGAGGAAGTTCATTTTGAATTATTTCGGTGAAGACTATGACGGAGTTTGCAATGCATGCAGTGTTTGCAATCCGCTTTTAAGTCTTATTGACGATGGTTTTGAGCGTAGCACCGAGCCACAACCCGAATTGAGCCCCGCTACTGTAGAAGAGGAGTTATTAGAGGGAAGTGCAACAATCGCTTTTAGTATCCTCGAATTATTAAGAACTCTGGACTTTCACGTGGGTCGAACATTCCTGGCCAACATATTAACCGGATCGAAATCAAAGCGGATATTGGATCAGAATCTGCAAGAATCTCGCTATTATGGCATCTTGAAAGGATATACTGCAGAGGAAGCAAGAAAGATTATTGATCAGATGATAGCAAAAGGATATTTGATTACCAAACAGGGTACTTCGAGCTATCCAAGACCTCAATTATACCTCACCGCGTTGGCCGAGAAGGCGTTAAAAGAGCAGATACCAATAGAGTTGCAGTTGCCCGTGAAGAAGGAGGAAATATGCGAAACGGGTAATTTAACCGTGCTGGAAGCGTTGAAGGAGTGGCGGAAACGAATTGCCGCTGAGAACAGTATCCCCGCATATTGCGTTTTTCATGATAGCACTTTAATCGGTATAGCAAATCGCTTACCGAAGACAACTCAGGAGTTGCAAACTATAAAAGGGATTGGCGAAAGGAAAATTGAGAATTATGGTGATGAGATATTGAAGATAGTGGATGAAGTAGAATAATAGACATGAAACATTTAAAGGGCGATGAATGGTACCTGTGGAGAAGACACAGCGATAAGAAAAATGATGAAAAAGTTAATCATATACACAGACGGTGCTTGCAGGGGTAACCTAGGACCCGCGGGCATAGGCGTTGTGATATGCAATGAATCGGGCGAGATAGTAAAAGAATATAAAGATTTTATTGGTAACGCAACCAACAACATTGCTGAATATAGGGCATTGATAAAAGCATTAGAGCTGGCGAGTGATTTTTCCGTAACCCGACTTGAATGCTTTTCGGACAGCGAGTTGATGGTTAGACAACTTAATGGTGTATACCGAGTTAAAAATGAAAAATTACACAAATTGTTTCTTTGGGTAAGAGAAAAAGCGAGGCGATTTGAAGAGGTAACATATAGTCACGTGCCAAGAGAGAACAGCCTTATAAAAAGGGCTGATAAACTGGCTAATCTCGGAATAGATGAGGACAAATGGAGCGAGAGGGTCTAGGATAAAGAGAAAGAGAGAAGAAAGGCAAAAGAATTAAAAGAAGATGCTTGGACTTATTTTGTAAAAGGCAAGGAGTTGTTCTCGAAATATATGGACGATTTATCCTCGGGTCACGTTGAAGAAATCGAAATGTGCTTTAGAAAAGCAATAGAGTTAAAACCTAATCTATGAGCACCACATTACTATTTAGGTGAGCTATTCTATTCAATAGAGCAATATCCTGCTGCAAAAGTAGAATTTGAGCTAGTTCTTGAGAATACGCAGGATAGTGTGCCGGCTAAGTATTATTTATGGGAGATTAGACGATTTGGAGCCGGAAATACGCTTCCAAAAAAGTTAGAAGAAGTAAGAACGATGGTAAATAATCCAATATTACTAAATCATGCATTGATAGAATGGCTTGAAAACGCTCTTAGGGATCTAATTCAAGAAGTATTAAGCAGGAAGTATGGAGAGGAATGGTGGTGGGAAGGAGTTGATATCAATACACGAAAGGAATGTGCGGAGAGAAAGCAAGAAGCTCAATTAAAGGAAGAGAGGAAACTATCGGAATTGCTTTTTATTGACGTCCATACCTATGCAGAAATCATCGAGAAGAAAAAGAAAATCTTCACTCCTATCTTGGGGAAAACAGAAATAGATGAGTTGATAAATAGATTGAAAAAGCTCATACCAATCCGTAATGCAATAATGCATTGCAAAGGTCAATATTTGTCTGAGGAAAGAATTTCAAGACTGAAAGAAAGCTGCATTGAACTACAAAAATTGGTACAGAAAGTTGAACAAAGGGAAAAATAGTTATTAACACATGGAGCAGAAGAAAGCTTTTTTGGATGTCGCTGTTAGTATCTGTCCCCATTGTGGAACGCCATATGCAGATGCGAGCTGGTATAGCATAGAATTGGGCTGTGATGTTGAATGTGGTGCCTGCGGAAGGAGCTGGAGCCCAAAAACGTCAAATGCCGATAGGTTTCTACTCAAATTCCTGCTGGATGCGAATGGGAAAGTCATAGAGATGAAAAAGAAAAATCCAATAGATTGAATACCACTTCACTTAGTTAGAAGAAGTTGGAGAATGACGACCCTACGTTCATTTCTCCAAGGTCTTCACGATAAAGTCCATAACGGCAGCTAAGTTATGTTCCTTCGATTTGTAGATTCATACCTCAGTTGCGAGAGCGTCAAGCCCCTGCACTTCTTGGCTCCAGAACTTTCGAGC